>PWZB01000118.1 GCA_003567625.1 Bacteroidales bacterium
ACCAAGACTCTAAGACACTAAGATGCACTAAGGGCTTTATAATCAGCACTATCAGCTTTGTGAGTCTTAGTGTTTTTGTGTCTTAGTGGCTATATTTAATTTTAATCGGACAGTAGTGAAACTTAATTATGTTTTTTCAAATTTTGAGGGCTTTAACTTTTTTAAAAGAGTGGCTCAGAGTGCTGGCTATTAGAATCCATTATGAATTTCAACAACAAAATCTTTAAAACTTGATAATTTTGCATCGTAATAATTAAAACACAAAAACATTGAGCTATTATTGGGAAGGTGACAGGAGATTTAATTCCTGGGCAACTTATACACAAAAAAAATATGGCAGCAGGCTGCAAAAAGTGAGCCTTAATACAGGCTTTTCATGTCCGAACCGTGACGGAACCATAGGATACGGCGGCTGTACTTATTGCAATAATGAAGCTTTTAATCCCTCATATTGTGACCCGGCTAAATCTATTACCGCACAACTTGATGAAGGCATTGCTTTTTTAAAAAGAAGATATAAAAACGTTTCGAAGTTTATTGCCTATTTTCAGGCTTACACAAATACATACGCAACTGTTGAATTATTGGAAAAAAGATACAGGGAAGCCCTGGCTCATAAAGATATAGTGGGTATTTCGGTCGGTACAAGACCCGATTGTGTTGATAGCACAAAAATGGATCTGCTCGAATTTCTTTCAAAAACAAATTTCGTATCGCTTGAATTCGGCATAGAGAGTTGTTATGATGAAACATTAAAACTTATAAATCGTGGTCATACATTTGATCAGTCTGCAAAGGCAATAAGACTTGCTTCTGAAAGGGGTTTGCATGTTACCGTCCATATAATTTTCGGATTGCCGGGTGAAACGCGTCGACAAATGCTTAACCAGGCAAAGATCGTATCTGCCTTGCCCGTAGATAGCGTAAAATTCCACCAGCTTCAGATTGTCAGGGGAACTAAAATGGCTGAACAGTACCTGTCAAATCCCAAACAATTTGAACTTTTCAGTTTGAATGAATATGTAGATTTCATTACTTCTTTTACAGAACGACTGGCTCCTGCAATAAAGATAGAAAGGTTTTGCGGAGAGGTACCTCCCGGATTTAATTTGGGAAAAAGCTGGGGAGAATTCAGGTATCATCAGATATTGGGCAGAATTGAGAATAATTTTGTGCAAAAAGACACATGGCAGGGAAAATTTTTCAAACAAAAAGGTTAACGGATAAAGAATGACCGTTTAATTTAGGCAAGAGATTTGTGTTGAGTGATAAATCTCGAAATAAGATCCGGCGTGTTATCCTGATCATATTAGCATAATCTTTATTCGGGTTTTAGTAATTTGATTAATTTTGCCGGTAATTTTCCTAACAGGTATTTGGTGTTTCAAAATTATAACGAAGAGAGAAAATATTTATGAATAATAACAAAAACCTTGTTTCCAAAATATTAGGAGGCATAGAGCGTGTGGGCAACAAGCTGCCTCATCCGGCTACACTCTTTGCGATGTTTGCTGTTTTGATAATTTTTCTAAGTGGAATAGCTTCTTTTTTCAACATAACAACTGTTCATCCCGGAACGGGGGAAGTTGTAAAACCATTTAATCTTTTAAGCAATGAGGGCTTCCATATGATTATGGAAAACATGGTTTATAATTTTACATCATTTGCTCCATTGGGAACGGTTTTGACAGCTTTGCTTGGCATTGGAATAGCCGAAGCCAGCGGCTTGATGTCAACATCTTTGCGATTGCTGGTAATATCGGCTCCAAAGAAGTTGTTGACTTTTGCTATTGTTTTTGCCGGCATATTGTCCAACACTGCAAGCGAGGTGGGGTATGTTGTGTTGGTTCCATTGGGTGGCTTGATATTTCTGGCAGTCGGCAGGCATCCTATTGCCGGTATTGCTGCGGCTTTTGCAGGTGTGTCGGGAGGTTATAGTGCCAATCTTCTGCTTGGCACTATTGACCCGTTACTTGCCGGGCTTTCCGAAGAAGCCGCAAGGATTATTGATTACGCATATGTTGTTAATCCTGCAGCAAATTATTATTTTATGTTTGTAAGCACCTTTTTTATTGCAATAATCGGAACATGGGTTACCGAAAAAGTTGTTGTACCACGGCTTGGCAGTTATACAGGCGACGCAAAACCTGAAAAGATAAAAGGAATAACAGACCTTGAAAGACGGGGATTAAGATTTACGTTAGTTGCTTTCATAATATTGGTAATAATTTTGTTTTGGAGTGCCCTGCCGGTAAATGATGGCTTTTGGCAATATATTCCGCTTTCAGGCTTTTTGCGCGACCCTGAAACAGGCGGCTTGCTACGCTCGCCTTTTATGTCGGGCATAGTTGCTATAATATTCCTGGTAGCCGGAATCCTTGGCGTGGTTTACGGGATAGGGGCAAAGACACTGAAAAATGACAGCGATGTTATTAAAGGTATGGGTAAATCAATGTCAACACTCGGTACATACATTGTCCTGGTATTCTTTGCTTCGCAGTTCGTAGCTTATTTTAACTGGACAAACCTCGGATTGATATTTGCAATTCAGGGTGCAGAACTGATAGGTTCGGTTGGCATGGGAAGTATTCCATTGGTTATCAGCCTGGTTCTTATCTCTGCATTTATTAACCTTGTTATAGGAAGTGCAAGTGCAAAATGGGCTATTATGGCACCTGTTTTTATTCCAATGTTTATGTTGCTGGGATATTCGCCCGAGTTTACACAACTTGCATACAGGGTGGGCGATAGTGTCACAAATATTATTGCACCGATGATGTCTTATTTTGCTATGATTGTTGCATTTATTGAAAAATATGATAAAAAAGCCGGAATTGGAACAATTATTGCTACTATGTTGCCTTATTCCATAGTATTTTTGATCTCATGGCTTATCATGTTAATTATTTGGATACAAATTGGTGCACCGATAGGGCCAGGCGCTCCACTGTTTTACGAATTGTAATGTTTTGTTTAATACAACCTGAATTATTCAAAAGTTTTAACGGAAATCCAATAATTTATTAATTATATACATGTTAGTTGTTATTGTAAAACAAATAATAAGGTAGCATGACATTGAATTTTTTTTAAAAATGATTTTTTTGTATTTTTGATCTATTTGGCTAAAAATAATATTGATTCTGTTTTTTGAAAAAGAAAAACAGAGCAAAAGATAGTAAAACAGTTAATGGAAATTATCAAAGAGAAGAAGATGAAACGAAATAAGATATTAGTGGCAGTTGATTTTGAAGAACAATCAATTAAGGCTTTGCAGCAATCTTATCATTTGGCAAAATTATTTGATGCTGAGTTGCTGCTTTTTCACGTAGTTGAGGAAACAGGAATTTTAAAAAACTTTTTTTCACATAATGAATATAATAAAAAGGTTTTACAGAAGGCAAAAGAGAGATTGAATAAACTTGAAAAGACAACCAGAAACACATTTGCTGATTCCAATATTGTCCTAAACCCTCTAATTGCCAAGGGGAAGCCTTATGAACAGATAATTCAGGCAGCAATTGACAATAGTGTTATACTTATAATTATGGGTAAAAACAGTGTTATTGAAAAACAGGGAAGGAAATTTGTAGGAAGCAATAATTTAAATGTGGTCAGGGAGGCTCCTTGTCCGGTAATATCAATTAAAGGAAACGGCAGTTTTAGCGATTTCAGTAATATATTATTGCCTCTTGATTTTACCAAGCCCTTTCAAAAACAGATTCAACATGCTATAAAACTTGGCGGATATTTTGGTTCAACAATAAATATTTTATCAGTTCTCCCCGGAGATAATAAAATGAACAAGTTATATAAACAGGTTCAGATAAACCAGGTAAAAAACATTATAGCCAAAAGTGGCTTGCGTTGTACAGCGGAGATTGTTAAAAGCAAGGGAGAGCGTATCTGTGAAACTATTATTAAGTATGCCAGAAAAATAGATGCAGATCTTATACTCCTTATGACGCAGCAAAAGAAACATGTTGTGCCCTTTTTTATTGGTTCAACAGCCCATGAAATCATATATGAGTCTGAAATTCCTGTGTTCAGCCTTATCCCTTCAGTGAAATTCAATCCCGGAGTAATTACATCTTTTGTTGACCCTTTGGGCTTGATGGAACGGAAGAGCAAAAAACATGATTTAAATAATCAATAATAATTTTAATATATATTGTGCCGGAGGGATTATGTTAATTAATTATACAGACAACAATAATCTGAAATAAAAAATATTTTAAATTCGGAAAAAAAGATGAAGGACAAAGAGAAAAATACAATACTGGTACCAACGGATTTGACTTGTGTTGCTGAATGTGCATTGGATCATGCAGTGGAAATAGCACGTTTATTTGATCGTAAGATAATATTATTGCATGTTTTGATGAAAAAGAAATATGAAGAGGGAGTCAGGATGAAGCTTGAGCAGCAGACCTCAAAGCTTAGTGAGGATACAGGGCTGGATATATCATATAAAATTGAAGAGGGCAGCATTTTTACAATTATCAGCAAAACAGCAGAGGATATAAATGCTGAATTTATAATTATGGGCATTCATGGTAAAAGAGGTATACAGTACATTGTGGGCAGTTATGCCTACAAAGTTATTACATCTTCTAAAGTGCCCGTTCTCGTGGTAAAAAAGAAGCATGTTCACAAAGGATATAAAAATATCGTTCTGCCTATTGACTTTACACTGGAAAGCACACAGAAAGTAAGATATGCAATAAAATTTGCTAAATATTTCGATGCAACAATACGTATTATCGGTTTTTTGGCTACAAAAAGTTCTGTCTGGAAAATTAAAAAAGAGGTTATTCTTCAGAAAGTTACTGAACACATAAAGCAAGCCGGTGTTGATGTAACTGCCGAAATAATTATTCAGCCAGGGGCTGTAATACATGATGTTGTATTGGATTATGCCGAACAGATTAAAGCTGATATGATCATGATTGTTGCCGAGATAGGTGATCTTTATAAAGATATTTTTTCTAAAAATTCAGCCGAACAGATCGTGGATAAATCTGACTTGCCTGTTCTTAATATCATATCTGATCCTGTTAAAGATAATGTCTATTCATCCAAACATACCGTTTTCAAGCCTTTTATTGACCCTATGGGATTGATTAAGAAAGATAAAGAATGATATGTTTCTGATGGCCTGGTTTTTTTAAATAGTTCATTGGCAAGAATTTATTTGTCTTTGCCGTACGGCTTCATACAATATTATTGCTGTGCTTACAGATACGTTAAGGCTATCTGTCTTACCTGTCATCGGAATTTTTACTGTTTGTTTTGATGCATTAACCCAATTCTGTGACAAACCTTTTGATTCTGCTCCAAACACAATAGCCGCCGGCTGTACATAATCAATATCATAGTAGAAAGTACCGGAATCCGGTACAGCTGAAAAAACAGATATAAAATTATCATTTAGCCATTTTATTGTTTCTTCACCGGTACATGTAACTACCCGGTTGGAAAAAACAGCCCCCATGCTTGAACGAATTACGTTAGGATTGTATATATCTGTTTGTTGGGAACATACTATAACTGCATCAACACCCGCTGCATCGGCAGTCCTTAAGATAGCTCCCAAATTGCCCGGCTTTTCAACATTTTCAATTATCAGTATGAGTGGAAGTGATGACAGTTCAATTTTGGATAAACAGGCCTCTTTCATATTGGCTATACCTATTATCCCTTCACTATTATCCCTGTATGCGATCTTATTATAAACATCTGTATTGACAGGAATTTTTTTGATATTGTCTGTTTTGACAGGGTAGAAAATATCATCGGTATAAATGTCCTCACATAAATATATTTCAAAAATGTCAACACCGCATTGTTGTGCAATTGATAGTTCACGCCTGCCTTCTATAACAAATTTTTTTTTCTTTTTCCGTACCGAAGATTTTTCCTGCAGTTTTACTATATTTTTTATTCCCGGATTTTGCAAGTTGGTGATCATTGATACAAAATATTTAATTGCCTGGTTTTATTTTCTTGGTAAAAATTTATGGGTAACAGGTCTTTCATTCTCTGAATATTTTTGCTTTCCATTCATAACTTGTCACTTGTTGCTTATCTTATATAGCTGCATAGCACCGAAAGCCAGCAGATAGCTCAGAAGAGCTACTGTGATCACTGTTCTGAAACCTCCTTCAACAGCAATTAACATAGCAAGAGATGTGGCAATAACCGATACAGAGCCGTTAATGCCCCAAGCCCAGCCGATATGGCTTTCATTGCTTTTTGATAAATGCTTTATTCCCAAGGGGAAAGGCATACCCATAAAAAATGAGGGAAGGGCTATTAATATCAGTGCAAGAATGATCTTTATCATATCATGGCTGCCGATTGTAGCTTCAAGCATTGGAGTCAATCCAACGGTGTATACCAGGAGTAAGCCTGCAACTGCAAGATTAACCTTTGTTGCAAACCTTGTTACATTATTGATCTTTGAAGAAAAATAACTGCCCGCGCCACTGCTAAGCAACATAATGCTTATAACTGCTGTTATAGCATATATTGGATGACCAAAGTATAAAATAAAACGTTGTATAAGTATTATTTCAACAAACATGTATCCCAGCCCAAGAGCCCCGAAATATATTAATGTAGGCAACTTTCCGCTACCTGTTCTTTTTAGAAAAAACAGCGGAACAATGATAAACAACACGGCAAGTACAAAGCTTTGAAGAAAAGTTAACAATACTACCAGGTAGCCGATTTCTAAAAAGGGCATTTGAGCCGGCCCGAAAACTTCCATTAAATATTTTATAGAGTTCAATCGCATAAACTGCGAAAAATATGGTTTATCATCTGTGGCCGGTTCTATATGAAAACCATAATCATGATAAATATCGGCCCTGTCTGTCAGCATAATTTCGTCAATATAGTCGAAAAAAGAAGTGTCTTCCAGAACATTATATTTTATCCTTTCGTTGGGTTCAATATCCGGAAGAAGTACAGGGTCAAAAAACATTTCATCACAAAAGCTTCTTAATTTTTGAGCTTCGATAAAATTTACCGGGTTTTTTTTGATTGCAAAAGTTATAGCCCCCCAGCTTCTGACAGCTACAATATGTTTATCAATTTCTTCTATGTTGTTTTTATTTGCAAGTTCGCTCAGGGTTGCAAATATTTTTAATGTTGTACGTGGGGGATAATCCATCCATGATGATATTGCTATTACACCACCGGGTTCAAGCATGTCCCACATCATTTGAAATGCCTCTAAAGTAAGGGAATATTCTTCATGAAGTGCATTCAGCCCTGATGTTCCGCCGAAAGCATCGAGAAGAGGCAGGGCTATCAGGTCATAAGAGTGTTTACCATGATATTCGTTTAAAAAGGCCCTGGATTCCTGATGAGTAATATTTACTTTGGGATGCAGGAAAAGGCTACAACTTTCTTCGGCGAAATCATTTTTCAGCAGGTTTATCACTGCTTTGTTTTCTATTACACCATCAACGTGATGTGCGTTATTGTTAAGGGCATGCGAAATAGCATTGCCTGTAGATGCTCTTAATACCAAAACCGAGTCGCGCCTGTTCATAACGTAAGGCAATGCCATAGTTGTATAATCGTGTATGTTGTATTGTGCCGAATCATCGTGTTTTGGTATAGCCCCGTACATGTCGGCATTGACAAAAACATTCGGTTTGACGGGCATATCGTCCCGGAAAGCCAGGCTAACACCGGGTGCATATCTGAGGGCAGGAGAGCTGACCACATCAATAACTCCATATATATTGGGCTCGCGGTGGATCACTTCAGCATCGGGAAGTGTTTTTGTTTTGGAAAGGCTCTTGTATTGTGATATGACAATATCAGGTGGTCTTATAAAAAATAATATTGATAGCACTATGGAAATGGCAATCAGTATATACTGAGGCGTTTTGTATTCTTTCGAAAATATAATAATTCCTGATATTACCGGTAATAAAGCAATTAACGGAAAGGCTTGCTGCGGGTATAGTTGTGAAAGTATCAAAAGAACAAGTATTCCGCCAATGCCGGAACCTATAAGGTTGGAAAAGTAATAGACGCCTATTTTTTTTGCATGTATTATGAAAATAAGACCTATTGCCAAAGCACCAAAGAAAAAAGGAAGGAAAAATAAGATGTAATTGGCTGCCAGTCGTGGGAATTGACCTATTTCAGTAAAAAGAATATAAACATCAAATTGTATAAGTTCCTGACGTGATAATGGGAATGTAATTGCCATTGTAAGGCCTGATGTTATCATAAGCATAGGTATCAGCCAGTCAGCTCTTTTGATGAACCATTTTCTTGCAATGACAATGAGCGTGCCGCTGGCACCAAAACCCAGCATGGCTATCGAAATTATCATATATGCGAAATGATGCCATTGAATAACGGAAAGCATTTGCATTAACACTAACTGGTAGGCAATGATAGCCACAGAATGAAGTCCTAATGCCAAAAGCAGCCGGGATTCAAAACCGGTTTTTTTCAGATATCTTATCATAAAATGGATTAATATATTTTCTAATCATGCCTGTTGAATTAATCATCAGCTCTGCGAAAAGGTACAAACCTGACAGGCATCAGGTTTTTAGTGGATAATCTGCCATTTTTTTTCTCTACCAACATGAGTTGCTGAACCCTGAAAGGCGAGCCAACGGGAATGATCATTTTTCCGCCTTCTCTAAGTTGATCAACCAAAGGTGGCGGTATATGCTCGGCTGCCGCTGTTACAACTATTGCATCAAACGGTGCATGTTCTTCCCATCCATAATAACCATCGGCAATTTTTACATATATATTATCATATCCAAGCTTGTCTATAACTTCAATAGCTTGTTTTCCAAGCGCTTCAATAATCTCAATCGTATAAACTTTATCAACAATTTCAGCTAAAACCGCAGCCTGATAACCCGAACCGGTACCAATTTCCAAAACATTGTAATGGCTTTTTGGCTCTATGATCTCTGTCATATAAGCAACAATATATGGTTGGGAAATGGTTTGGCCATGTCCTATAGGAAGCGGACGGTCGTCGTATGCAAATCGCTGCTGGCTTCCGGGTACAAAATGATGACGCTCGGTATTGCGCATGGCCTCCAAAGTCCTGCTGTCAGTAATACCCCGGGCGCGAAGCTGACGGTGAACCATCTGCTCACGTTGCCGGCTAAAATGATCAGTGTAAGAAACTAAAAGTATAACACTTATTAGAATTATTGATATTGGCAATAAAATAAAAACTCCCTTATTCATTTTTTTATTCATATCCTGTATTATTGATTTATATTTTTTTTATTATTAATCACCTTGAATAAAACTAACGGCTAATTTATGAATTTTATGGTAAAAAATAACCTTAAACCGGCAAGATTTCAAACTAATTTTAAGCCGGCACATGTTTATGCGTTCAAATGACAGGCCAACAGATAAATTTATTACACAAAACAAAATTATATTTTTTGTTAAAATATTGAAATTTAAAATTTTTTTTATTAAATTTACGGTAATAAATAATAAATTCAATAATATGTTTTTACAGAAAGTAAATTGCAAAACAACAAGAATAACAAGCACAATTCTGTTTTCTTTATTTTTCTTCTTTTCAGCCTATCCACAGGATGATGAAAAACTGGAAAAAATAGTTGATAATATTCAGGACTATACCAAAGATTTTCCTCAGCAGAAAGTATATCTTCACCTGGATAAAAATTATTACTATCCCGGTGAAAATATTTGGTTCAAGGCATATTTGGTAGATGCTATAACACATTTGCCGGATAAGATGAGCCATAATTTATATGTTGAGTTGTACGATTCCAATGAAAAAAATATAGCTTTACGAGTGTTGGATTTGGAAAAGGGGATAGCCGGGGGGGATATACAAATTCCGGATTCAATTCCTGACGGCAATTACATTGTCAGGGCATATACTACATGGATGATGAATTTTAAACCGGATCACATATATGAGGTGCCGATTTATATAGAAAATTTGGAGGAGGAAAATTATATTTCATGGCTTGAAGCGTGGAGAAATCGTAGATTTAACCGGAAACTTGAAAGAAAAAAGGATGATTTTCAGTTGAATTTTTATCCCGAAGGAGGTAATATTATTGGGGGCACATTGAACAGGGTGGCTTTTAAGGCAAATAATAAAATTGGCAGGGGTATTGATATAAAAGGCAAGCTGAAAATCAGGAGAGGTGATGTGGTTACTGAATTTGAAAGCAAGCATTTGGGGATGGGTTATTTTGAATTTGTTCCTTCCAAAGACAAATCATATCGTGTGTCAGTAACTTTTCCCGACGGGAGCAAGGATATATTTGATTTACCAAAAGCTTATGAATCAGGATATGTTTTACGTGTTGAAAATAGCCGGGATTCGGATAATATATATATAAAAATTGATGCGAGAGGGAATGTTAATACTGACCTGGCACTTCTTGCAACAACTCGTGGTGATGTGAAATTTTTTGATGAGTTTTCTCTTACCGATGATCAAGCCCGGTTGACTATTCCAAAAGATAAATTTGATACCGGCGTTTCGCAAATTACTCTTTTTGATAATAATGCAGTACCATTGGCTGAAAGGCTTATTTTTATTGATAAACAGGATTATTTGAATATTGATTTGTATAGATCATCTGTTGAAGAAGAGGATTTTGACCGTTTGACAATTGCCATAGTGGATAATAAAGGTAATCCGGTTGAAGGATCTTTTTCGCTTGGTATTACAAAAATACCCGAAAACAACAGCAAACAGGTTAGTATTCTCGCTGAAATTCTTGTTAATACTGATTTGAGAGGATATATTGAAAATCCCGATTATTATTTCAGCAATAATAATGATGAAACACATCAAGCCCTGGATATATTAATGATGACTCATGGATGGCGTCGTTTTGACATTGAAAAAATCGCTGCAGGCGAATATCCGGAAATTAAATACGATATAATGAAAGGGCTGACCATAAGTGGTAAAATTACCACGCCATCGGCTCGCCGTGGTGTTGGATATGCCAATGTTGAAATGTTGGTTCATGGAGAACATGAAACCACATATCGTACGGAAACCAATAAAGATGGGAATTTCACATTCAGCGGACTTGAATATCACGGGCTTTTTAAAGCAGAATTTGTAGCAAGTCGTACAGATTTTGGCTCTCATCTCAGAATAGAAATAGAATCAACCGAGCTTGCAAAAAAAGATTTTCCCTTTAACATTAATACCGGCAAACACAACATAACAAGTCGAGGCAGTGACTGGGAGCGTGTCAGCAGGCGTCCGTCACCAGGTGAGCTTCAAGATGACCACAGGTTTGACCCCTCGGCATCATCAGATGTACACTATCTTACTAATCCTGACCAGGTTATTTACCTTGAAGATATTAAGACTCCTCACAGCACTCTCGGAGAAGTATTAAGAGGGCGGGTAACAGGGCTGCATTTTGACCCAAGTGGTCAATTAATGATAAGAGGACCCAGCAGTATAATGGGTAGCAGTCAACCTGTTTTTTTGATTGATCAAATACAAATTGACCAGTCGAGATTCTTGCTTTTGGATCCGAATGATATTGACAGAGTGGAAATATACAAAGGAGCCAGTACGGCAATTTTGGGTATCAGAGGAGCTAACGGTGCATTACTCGCCTATTCAAAAAGAGGAGGAGTAGAAAGTATCAGAACATTCATTTATAAGTTTATGGGGTATCACGTACCCAGGGAATTTTATGTTCAGAGTGAAGAAGAACTTGAAAGAGAAAGAAAACATTCCGAATATCAAACTTTAATATGGGATCCCTCGGTAAAGGCTAATGACAAAGGTAAGATCACAATTGATTTTTCAGAGAATTTAAAACCGGGGATGTATAAAATCAGAATGGAAGGATTGGATTTTCAAGGAAGATTAGGCTCTCTAAACAGGGTCATTGAGATTTCTGAATTTCAATCTGTTAACTGACCCTTAGCAGAAAATCAATAGTATTTATATCATCCGGGTAATCCCATAATTCAGGAAACTGTGACTTGCCGAATGCTATGGCAGGACCAATTCCATTTAAATCAATATTTGACCCGACTATGCATTGTATTAAATCTTTATTTCTTGACAAATAAGAACTGATATTGTCTTTTGATTTATATGCCTGGTAATACAATACTGAAAGTGGTGATGAAAGGCTTTTGTCTTCCTTTAGCAATAGGAAACCATTATCAAGATGCGGAGTTTTATTTACCAAAAACATGGCCTTGTAGTAATCATAATTGTTTTTGTATTTATAAAAATCTGTAATGGTTTTCCAATTTTCAAGTGATTCAAAAAAGCGGTTAAATGTATAATTTTCAGGCACCAAAAGTTTTGATACATTCCTGCACCCGAGTCCGTAATATCTGAAAATATCTTCCGACAATGCCTTTAATTGAACCGTATCTTCGTTACCATCAAGTATTGCAACACTGTTTCGGTTTTTCCTGATAATATAAGGGTATTTTCCAAAATAGTATTCAAAATACCTTGCGGCATTATTGCTTCCTGTAGCAATAACAGCATCGAAGCCCGACAGATTATCTGTGGTAAATTGAATCTTGTTTTTATAATCCGGTTCGATGTTAATTAAAAGCTCAGACAGGGCAACCGGCAAAATACTGTCGTTGGATGAGAGTTTAGCAATTATATTATGACCGGTAATTAGAACACACAAAAAGTCGTGAAAATTTACTAATGGTATGTTACCTGCCATTATTACAGCAATATTTTTTGGATTCGAAGTGCTTTGCAGTTTTTTATTATAAGGTTTTAGCCAATAGTTGAGTTTTTCTTTTTTTAACATGTGACTGATACCAGAAATGGCGTGTAAAATATTTTTCTTGCCAAACCATGGGTTTTGCCGGCTTGCAATATTGATTTTTTCATTAAGAAATAACGAATTTTCGGTATTTTCAAGCTTGCCGTTAAGAAAATCGTCAAGCAGTTGTCCTAACTCTGCAAATGCATTTATCCTTCCAGGCAAAGTTAATAGCATCTTTTTTTATTTGACGGATGTTTATTATGCTAATGCAAAAATAGGTTTTTTTATTCTACGGTCGGTAATTAACAGTCGGGTATTTAATAAGGATTACACATTTTTTCAAATTATGTTTTATAAATCATGTAATTTTTTTAATTTTGACTAATGAGGTCAAGTAATTTATTGCCTGCATTGATGATAAATTATAATAAACTTTACTTTAAAACAAATCATTATAATGTTAAAAGGGATAATTTTTACAATAGTTTTTCATTACATTATTGCTGCAGGTATTTTCGCACAGAGCAACAATGACTTTTCTGACCTTGAACTTAGGCTTAATAATAAAGCCGTATCAATAGTAGGGTACAGCCTGGATGATGAGCGGATAAAGCAGAACGGCAAAGTATATGATTTTTTTCTTGAAATACTCGAAAAAGAAGGTTCATTCGAATATCCATTTGATTCTTTGGAAACAATTTCTGTTTTAAAATCGCCGGACGAGCGTTTCAGAATAATTACCTGGTATGTACCTTTAACCGACGGGAGTTTCAACTATTTTGGATTTTTCCAGGTAAGGGATGATAGAAATGATAGGTGCAGGGTTTATGAGTTAATTGACAGATCGGAAGAAATCAATGACCTTGAATATAAAAAGCTTGACCATAAAAACTGGTTTGGTGCTTACTATTATGAATTGATACATAATCAGTATGATGGAAAAGATTATTATACTTTGCTTGGATGGCGTGGCAATAGCCCTGTGATAAGGCAGCGTGTTATTGAATCATTAAGAGTTAGCCCTGGTGGGGAGCCTTTTTTTGGGAAGCAGGTTTTTCAATATAAAGACAATCTTAATAAGCGCATTGTTTTCAGTTATTCAGCCAGGGTATCTATGGCTTTGAATTATGACAGGTTGTTTATTGAATACAACGGGGGGCTGGAAAAACATCCGGCCCGGTTGATTATATTTGACAGGCTTGTACCGATGAATGAATATCTGGAAGGGCATTACCAGTTTTATGCTCCGGAAGGAAATGTTTTTGATGGATTTGTTTTTGAAAAAGGCAGATGGGTTTTTATACCTGACGTTGATGCACGGATCAGTCCCAGGGAAATGCCTGAGCCAAAAAAGCTTGAACAATTTTTCGAAAATGATTGATCTAATTGAGCTATAAGATTTTGTTCATTTTTTTTTGTATATTACAAAAATTATGGTAAAATTGCAAAACATAATGTAATGTATTATAATAATTTGATTAATTAAGCTAATTAAAACTCTAAAACTAATCAATGATGAAAAAGCATAATTTTAGTGCCGGTCCTTCCATACTGGCGAAGGAAGTTATTGAAAACACGGCAAAAGCTGTTAATGATTTGAATGGTATTGGATTATCAGTAATGGAGATATCACATCGTGGTAAGGATTTTCAAGCCGTTATGGATGAAGCCCAGGCTTTATTCAAGGAAATACTTAATGTTCCTGAAGGGTATCATGTTATGTTTTTAGGTGGAGGTGCCAGCTTGCAGTTTTGTATGGTTCCTTATAATTTGCTGGCTCTTAAAGCGGCATACCTTGAAACAGGCTCATGGGCAAAAAAAGCTATAAAAGAAGCAAAATTTTTTGGTACTGTTGAAATTATCGGTTCTTCGGCAGATAATAATTTTAACTATATTCCAAGAGGTTATGTGATACCTGAAGATGCTGATTATTTTCATATAACTACAAACAATACTATTTTTGGCACACAGATCAAAGAAGATATGGACAGCCCTGTTCCTTTGATTGCGGATGTCTCATCAGATATTTTGAGCAGACCTATGGATGTTTCAAAATATGGTTTGATCTATGGTGGTGCTCAGAAAAATCTCGGGCCCGCAGGTGTAACTTTTGTGATCATTCGTGAAGACTTACTGGGAAAAGTCAGCCGTCAGATACCTACTATGCTTGACTATAAAACCCATATTGAAAACGGTTCAATGTTCAATACACCGCCTTGTTTGCCTGTTTATACCTGCCTTGAAACATTAAGATGGATTAAAAAGCTAGGCGGGCTGGAAAAAATGAAGCAACGTAATGAAGAAAAAGCAAAACTGATCTATGACGAAATTGAAAGAAACCTGATGTTTATAGGTACTGCTGAAAAAGAATCACGTTCTGATATGAATGTTTGCTTTGTGATGAATCCTGATTTTAAAGATTTGGAAAAAGAATTTCTTGATTTTACAGCCCAGAAAAACATGGTAGGACTTAAAGGACACCGATCGGTTGGTGGATTCAGAGCTTCCATTTATAACGCTATGCCGGTTGAAAGTGTTAAAGCACTTGTGGAAACTATGAAAGAGTTTGAACAAAAATATGCTAAATAGAAAACAGGATTTTTTTAAGGTTTGGAATAATATATAAAGTTATTTTATACCCTTGTATTTTTTATTCCATTTCATTTACCGTATATGCCTGGCAATTCTTTTGATATTGTTGTAAATTGAGATGGCTTAAAGAATTGGTTTATAAATATGATTTTTTATTGATTTGATTTTAAAGGGCTTTTTCATAATAATTTGGCTTAATTAATAAAAAATATATTCTGGCTATTTTATGATTTGGTAAAATTGAAACAAAAGCATTTCAATATGGCATTTGTAGCTTACAAAGCAATGGGGTTAATATAATATGATAATCAATAATAATATTAGCTGTTTTTTAAGGATTGAATAAAGTTTAATCAAGAAATTTATTAATAACAAAAACTACGTGATTATGAAGAAAGTATTGATAGCAACAGAAAAGCCTTTTGCTCCGGCAGCCGTCGAGCAATTAAAAAACGTGCTGGATGAGGCAGGTTACCAGCTGAATTTACTGGAAAAATACACAGATGCTGATGAATTCAGGCAAGCTGTTGGGGATGTTGATGCGCTTATAGTACGCAGCGATAAAGTTACCCGTGATATTATTGAGGCAGCGGGTAATTTGAAAATCGTTATTCGTGCAGGAGCCGGTTACGATAATCTTGATCTTGATGCCTGCTCCGAAAAAGGTATTGTAGCTATGAACACTCCCGGTCAAAATTCAAATGCCGTTGCAGAGCTGGCTTTCGGTATGATGATCTACCATACCAGGAATGGTTTTGATGGTACATCAGGAAATGAACTCCGGGATAAAAAACTCGGTATTCATGCTTTTGGCAATGTTGGAAAATATGTTGCCGAAATTGCCAAAGGGTTCGGTATGATACTATATGCTTATGATCCCTTCGTGCTAAAAGAGGATATTGAAAAACACGGAGTTAAGGCTGTTGAAAGTGCAGAAGAACTTTATAAAGCATGCCAGTATGTTTCTCTTAATATCCCTGCAAATGAGGAAACTATAAAATCAATCGGTTATCAGTTGCTTTCTATGATGCCAAAAGGAGCAACTCTTGTTAATACGGCAAGAAAGGAAGTAATAAATGAAGACGAATTGCTTAAGATATTTGAAGAAAGACCTGATTTTTCTTATCTGTCGGATGTCGCACCCGATTGTAAAGATAATATAGACAGCAACTACAAGGGAAGATATGTGTTTACTGCAAAAAAGATGGGAGCTCAAACCGCTGAAGCTAATATTAAAGCAGGAATAGCAGCAGCTAAACAGATTGTAAATTATTTTGAAAAAGATGATACCACATTTCAGGTTAATAAATAATGAATATATATGGCAATATTTAAACCATTTAAGGGTTATCGCCCACCAACAGAGATCGCTAAAGACCTGGCATCAAGGCCTTACGATGTGCTTGATTCAAAAGAAGCACGCAAAGAAGCCGGTGATAATCCTTACTGCTTTTTAAGAGTAGTAAAACCGGAAATAGAATTGCCCGAAGATACTAACCTGTATTCACAAGTTGTGTATGATAAGGCAAGGGAAAACTTCCAGAAATTTATTGATAAAGGATATCTTGTTCAGGACAATAAGAAATACTTTTATGTGTATGCACAGTCATGGGGTGAAAAAACCCAATATGGCATTGTTGGTTGTGCCGGAGTTGAGGATTACATGAACGAGAATATCAAGAAACATGAGCTTACACGGCCCGATAAAGAAGAGGACCGTATGAAGCATGTGCGAATTACAAACGCTAATGCCGAACCGGTGTTTTTTACTTACCTCGCACATAAGGAAATAGATAAAATTGTTGAGCGAATTGTAAAAGAAGAACCTGTTTATGATTTCGTTGCAGATGATGGGTTCGGGCATCATTTTTGGGTCGTTGAAGATGATTCCGATATTGAGAGGATAGAAATGCTCTTTAATAATATCCGCTATTTTTATATAGCTGACGGTCATCATCGTACCGCAGCTGCTGCATTGGTTGGTAATGAAAAAAAACAAAACAACCCGGATCATAAAGGAGATAGTGAGTATAACTTTTTTATGGCGGTTTTGTTCCCCGATAACCAATTGACCATTATTGATTACAACAGGGTGGTGAAAGATTTGAATGGTTTGAATAAAGAGGAGTTTATAAATACGCTGAAGGAAAATTTTATCGTGGAAGAAAAGGGAACAGAGCCCCATAAACCCGAAAAATTACATAATTTTGGAATGTATATTGACGGGAAATGGTATTCATTGACAGCCAATGATAACACTTATGATGATAAAGACCCGATTGGCGTGTTGGACGTCACCGTTTTATCAAAATATGTGTTGGATGAAGTATTGGGCATAAAAGATCTTCGTACCGATAAGAGAATAGATTTTGTAGGAGGTATTCGTGGTTTGAAGGAGCTGGAAAGACGTGTTGATAGTGGTGAGATGGAGGTGGCTTTTGCTTTATACCCGGTTTCCATGAAACAGCTTTTGAACATTGCCGACACAGGAAATATAATGCCGCCCAAAACCACATGGTTTGAACCAAAGCTAAGAAGTGGCCTGGTGGTGCATACGCTGGATTGATTTTATTATGCAGGAATCCTAGGAGCAGCATCCATTTTGCCTGTAAAAGGGGCCTTTACAAATGCAAAGCTAATTATTTGTCAAGTATGACTTCATTGAGAGCTTTGCTATTATCAAGGTTAAGTTAGTAATTTACCCCCATTGGATAAATTGTATATCATATATGGTGGATGTAAATATACTTCCTGGAATATTATTTATTACTTAATATTTATTTTTATTTTTGTTTTATGCAGATAGGTTAGTTTATTAACTTGTTCGTGCATACTTTAGGGAAGAACTGTTTTTTTATTATATAAAACATATTAAATATTATAAAAAATGCCTAAGATATCGCAAAAAGGGCATAATATGCCCGAATCACCGATAAGGAAGCTGGCGCCATTTGCTGAAAAGGCAAAGGAAAAGGGTGTCAGGGTATTTCATCTTAATATTGGACAACCTGATCTTGAAACGCCTGAATCTATGATTGATGCCATGCATAACCTTGAAATAAGGGTTATCGAATATAGCCATTCGGCCGGTATCATATCTTATCGTCGTAAACTATGCGAGTATTATGCTAAGCATGATATCCATATCAGACCGGAAGAGATAATTGTTACTGCGGGGGCTTCTGAAGCTATTCTTTTTACAGTACAAACTTGTCTTAACCCCGGAGATGAGATAATTATTCCGGAGCCGTTTTATGCTAATTATAATGGTTTTACAACCAGTGCAGGTGTACAAGTAAAACCTATAATATCAAGAATTGAAGAAGACTTTGCATTACCGCCTATTTCGGAATTTGAAAAAGTAATTACGCCGGCAACAAAAGCAATTTTAGTTTGTAATCCGAACAATCCTACGGGATACCTGTATTCGCGTGATGAACTTGAAGTGTTGCGTGAGATAGTAAAAAAATATGATTTGTACCTTATTGCTGATGAGGTGTACAGGGAATTTTGTTATGACGGCAGAACACACTTTTCAGTGATGAACCTTAAAGAAATTGAAGATAATGTAATACTGATTGATTCTGTTTCAAAACGTTATAGTGCATGTGGTATTCGTATCGGTTCAATGATATCACGCAATAAGGAAGTAATGAAGACTGCTTTGAAGTTTGCACAGGCAAGGCTGAGCCCTCCCTCCCTGGGTCAGTTTGCTGCCGAAGCTGCTATGGATACTCCTGACAGTTATTTTGAAAAGATGATTAATGTGTACAAGAAAAGGAGAGATACAGTGGTTAGAGAACTAAATAAAATGGAAGGAGTTATTTGTCCGAATCCAAGCGGTGCTTTTTATGTAACAGCCAGGTTGCCTGTGGATGATACTGATAATTTTTGTCAGTGGTTGCTGGAAGAGTTCAGCTATGATAACCAAACGGTGATGATGGCCCCGGCAACCGGCTTTTATTCAACACCAGGAGCCGGCATTGATGAAGTGCGTATAAGTTATGTGCTGAATGTCGAAAACCTGAAAACAGCCATGATATGCCTTGAAGAAGCACTGAAAGCATACCCCGGGCGAACACAAATGTAAAAGCAATATTTAGTATTTAGAATTGTCAAGTCCCTGGTGTAAGAGGCTTGAAACCTTCGCCCAGTATCTTATTGGCATTAATAACCGTAATAAATGCCTCGGGATCAATGTGGCGTATATAATCCTGCAAAACTGCCATCTCCCTCCTGCTTACGTTAACAAAGATTATCTTCTTCTCCTCATTATTATACATACCTTTACCTTCAATAAATGTACCGCCCCTGTCCAGGTCATGAAGGATTTTTTGGCTTATTTCATTATACTTATCAGATATAATGAACATGGTTTTTTCATAGTCTATCCCTTCAAGTACAGTATCAATTACTTTACCCGAAATAAATATCACAATCCACGAATAAAGCGGTATTTTCCAATCACCAAATGAAATAAGACCTATTAACACAATGCACGCATCAACAATTATAAGTGATTGTCCTACCGGTATCCTTGAATATTTTGACATTATCATGGCTATAATATCAGAACCTCCGGAAGTAGCTTTTGATTTAAATATCAATCCAAGCCCCAAACCTATAAGTACACCTCCAAAAATGCATGACAATAAAGCATCATTCTCAACAAGCGGGGTTTCTCCCCACAAATAGGTCAAAACGTCTATGAAAACCGATGCAAGTATGAAACCAATGATGGTTTTAACACCAAACCGCGGACCGAGAATTCTTATCCCGATTATTGTCAGTGGTATATTTAATATCAATCCTGTTAAACCCACCGGAGCACCTACCAGGTGATACAAAACAATTCCGATGCCGTAAACTCCGCCCGGAACGATTTTATATGGTGTGATGAAAAATACAAAACCGGCTGCAAGTATTATAGAGCCCGTCAGTATAAGAGAATAAGATATAAACCATTTTTTTGAAAATTTTTTTTCTTTAACAATAAATGACATAATATCAGATTTTAGATTAATTTCGCCAAAAATTTGAAGTTGCAAAAGTAATAGGTTTTTTATATTATCAGATTGTTTTTATTAATATATTATTTAACTTTTGCCGGTTTCTTTAAACTATTGATGTGTAATTAAATAAGCTTTATAATGACTAAAGCAAATGAGGATAACAAACTAGTTAAGAATGTTTTGGTGACAGTTTTTAACAAGGAGCCTGTTTTGCCCTTGTTGAAGGAGTTGAAAAAGTTGGATGTTACTTTTTATTCTACCGGGGGCACAATGCAGTATATGAAAGAAAAAGGGTTTGATGTTACTTCTGTTGAAACCATTACTTCTTATCCTTCAATTTTTGGAGGACGTGTAAAGACGCTTCATCCGAAAATTTTTGGAGCCATTTTATCAAGAAAGCAAGATCCGGCTCACCAGTCAGAAGCTGAGCGATATGACATACCATCAATAGATATGGTTATTGTTGATTTATATCCGTTTGCAGCTACGGTAAAGAGCGGTGCTTCCTTCGAAGAGATCATTGAAAAAATTGATATAGGTGGCATATCCCTTATCAGGGCAGCAGCAAAAAACTTCAGCGATATTTGGGTAGTATCTTCCGCATCTGGTTATACTGATTCAGCTGATATTCTAAGAAGTCAGAACGGATATGTGACTTATGAACAGCGCAGAAAGTATGCAGCCAGGGCGTTTGATGTTTCCTCCGTTTATGATATGGCAATTTATCAGTTCTTATCCGGTGATATCCCCGACTCATTCAAGGTAAGCATGCCTGATGCAAATATGTTACGTTATGGCGAAAATCCACATCAAAAAGGTGTATATTATGGAAACCTTGATGATGTTTTTCACAAAATACAGGGAAAACCTTTGTCCTACAATAATTTGCTCGATATTGACGCGGCTGTTAATCTGATAGAAGAATTTGAGCTACCGACATTTGCGATAATCAAGCACACCAATGCATGCGGGGTTGCTTCGGCAGATGATATTGCAGAGGCTTATCAAAAGGCGCTTTCGTCGGATCCGGCAGCCGCTTTTGGGGGTATTTTGGTTTCAAATCGCAACATTACCACTCAATGTGCGTATCATATAAATGATTTGTTCTTTGAAGTTATTATAGCTCCCGGTTATGATAAAGAAGCTTTGAAATTGCTGAGCAGTAAAAAGAACAGAAATATCCTTGAAAGAAAAAAGGATTTTTCTTTGCCCGAAAAACAATTCAGAACTATTATGAAAGGTGTTTTGGTTCAGGATCGGGATACTCAAACAGCCGGACCGGGAAAATGGGATATTGTAACTGCGGAAAAACCCTCAGACAGACAGGTTGAAGATCTTATTTTTGCTAATAAAATAGTAAAGCATACCAAATCGAACGCTATAGTTATTGCAAAAGACAATCACCTGCTCGGCAGTGGTGCAGGTCAGACTTCAAGGGTAGATGCTTTAAAACATGCTATTGACAAAGCAAAAGAATTTGGTCTTGATCTTGATGATGCAGTTATGGCTTCAGATGCCTTTTTTCCGTTTCCCGACTGTGTTGAAATAGCATTTAATGCAGGTATCAAATCTGTCATACAACCGGGAGGTTCAATAAGGGATAAGGAAAGTATTGGTTTTTGTGATAAAAATAATATGTCAATGGTATTTACAGGTATCAGGCATTTCAAACATTAAATATTAATTTTTTAATTAGCAATATTACGATATATGGGGTTATTTTCATTCTTAACCAGAGAAATAGCCATTGATCTGGGAACATCAAACACTTTGATAATTCATAATGATAAGGTTGTGGTTGAGGAGCCTTCCATAGTGGCATTGGAGCATGCTACGGGAAAAATCATTGCTGTTGGAAATCAGGCTTTAATGATGCACGGCAAGACTCACGAGAATATCAAGACAATACGTCCGTTACGTGACGGTGTTATTGCTGATTTTCAGGCGGCTGAGGCAATGATAAGGGAGATGATTAAAATGATCGATAAAAAAAAGCCGCTTTTTCCGCCGTCCTTAAAAATGGTAATATGCATTCCTTCAGGTATTACCGAGGTAGAGGAGCGTGCGGTACGAGACAGTTGTGAACAGGCCGGCGCAAAAAATGTAA
>PWZB01000009.1 GCA_003567625.1 Bacteroidales bacterium
AGTATCTTCGGCTAAGATTATCACCGACCGGGAAACCGGCAGAAGTAAAGGTTTTGGGTTTGTCGAAATGGCAAATGAAGAAGAAGGCAATGCTGCTATCGAAAACCTGAACGGCAAAGATTTTGAAGGCAGAACCATCAACGTCTCTAAAGCCAGGCCAAGAAAAGAAAACTTTTAGGATCAAGCCAAAAGTCATTAAAACCATTTGTTTTGAATTTTTTTAATTGATCTTTGTTTCTTGCAACAAATCAGTCTGTAAAAAACTAATAATTATTGGTTTTTTGTGTTATCATCGTTATTGAATAAAAAATATAATCAAAATAGCACAATGCAACTAATGTAACCAGGACTGAAAAATTCTGAAACCTTTTTTGGAAAAAGAACAAAGCCAAAGATTATTTAATGTAATCATACATTATTTCTTTGGCTTTTTTTTATTCAAAAAAGCCACGTCTTGATTTTTGCAACACAAAGTATTTCAAAGTATTACACAAAATATGAAAAGAGGATTTATTTCTTTGTTTAACTTTGTGATCATCTTTTTCATAAAAGCTTAGTTATCAATTTATAATTAATTTTTCCAAAACATAATGTGCTATGGCATACACTTATAAGTATCCGCGACCTATGGTAACTGTAGATGCTGTTATTTTTGGCAAATGTTCGGATGGCAGTTTCGAGGTATTGTTGATAGAGCGTGGGAGCCCACCATTTAAGGGCCGCTGGGCTTTGCCGGGCGGTTTTATCGGCATGGATGAAAGCCTTGATGCGAGCATAGTTCGCGAACTAAAAGAGGAAACCGGGATAGGTTCAATAAAACTTCGCCAGTTTTATGCTTTTGGTGATCCCCGCCGTGATCCGAGAGGGCGCAATATATCGGTAGCATATTGGGGCAAAGAATTAAAAAGCCGTCTTGAGCCAAAAGCCGGCTCCGATGCAAAATCATATAAATGGTTTCGTCTTGACAGCTTACCACCATTGGCTTTCGACCATAACGAAGTTATCGCCAAAGCCATAAAAGCAGCAAAAATAAATTTACATGTATTCTAACATGGCTTTAACAATATTGTCGGCTCCTTCCCCTATTTGTGCTATGGTAGCATCAAGCATATAACAGGGAGTGCTGAACAACTTATTTTTTTCATCAATAACTACCTCAGCATGATTAGTAGTTTTATGAACACCACCCATGGTTTCAACCGCTTCAGCCGTTCCCCTGTCCTGTCCTATGGTTAGCTCAACCCCGTTGCCAAATACTTTAGCAAACAACACAGGTGCTATACACAAAGCACCGATAGGTTTGCCTTCGTTTTTCATGTCTTTAAGCACTCTTTCAACTTCAGGGTTTACTTTACAGTCCGGCCCATCAAATGCAAACGTGCATAGGTTCTTAGCTACGCCAAATCCACCAGGAAATATCAATGCATCATATGATGCGGCGTTTAACTCTTTAAGGTCTTTCACAGCCCCCCTGGCTATACGGGCAGATTCAACCATAACATTTCGCTTATCATCAGCCTCATTACCCGATAAATGATTAACAACATGGTGTTGTTCAATATCAGGCGCAAAAATATCGTATGAAGCATCATGCTTTGAAATAGAATACATAGTCAGTGTTGTCTCATGGATCTCCGATCCATCAAAAACACCACATCCTGATAAAACTAAAGCAAATTTTTTCATATAATTTTCAATTTTTAAGTTTATAATTGATTTTTTCAATATGATATAACATTAAACTAAACTCCATTAAGCCTAACCCGATTCATCAAGTTAAATACCGAAGTTATCATTTCAGGGTATAAACCTGAAATAACAAATATCATAAAACAATTCACAAATTACAAAAAATTCTCATTCATACCTCAAAGATTCTACCGGGTCTTTTTGTGCTGCTTTACGTGCGGGCATGTATCCAAAAAATATTCCGACCATTGCAGCAACCCCAAATGAGATCAATACTGACTCAAAAGTGACAATAGTGAGTATTCCGGCAACTTGCATTATTGCTCTTGATATGAACAGCCCCAGGAATATGCCCGCAATACCGCCTGTAATACTTATAAGGGTTGATTCTGATAAAAACTGTAATACAATATCTCTTTTATTTGCTCCGACTGCCAACCGCACCCCGATTTCCCTGGTACGCTCAACAACCGAAGCCAGCATAATATTCATAATACCTATACCTCCTACCAATAAGGATATTCCTGCAATGGCTCCCAAAACAATATTAAAAATATCTTTTGTTCGCTGCTCTTGTTGCAATAACAGTTCAGGAATAATAACCTCAAAATCTTTCACATCGTTATGCCTTCGCTTAAGGATACGTTCAACCAGTTGGGCTGTTGCAGTCAGCTGGCCGGAATCTTCAACCTGTATGACTATTCTGTCCAATTGATTATAGTTGGAAATCTTTTCCTCCTGGTCGTTTTGTCTTCCGCGTTGTGCCATTGCACGTGCTCTTTGAATTTCGGTTGCGGATACAAAGGAGCGGTCTTCATATCTCAGCAAAAGCGTACGTACCGGCACATAAATAACATTGTTGAAATCGCTGATGCCCAGATCTTCAACAGAATCATCAGTAATTGCCCTGGCTTCGGCTACACCTACCACTGTTAACCACACATTACCGCATTTTATCTGTTGCCCGACAGGGTCTTCATTACCAAAAAAAACAGACCTTACATTACTCCCTATTATAGCAACCGGGGCACCATTATTCAACTGTTCTTCAGTAAACATTTTGCCTTGCCACAGCCCCAAATTAAAAACATTGAAGAAATCAGGCGTGACTCCCGAAAGTCTGACCGGTTGCCTGATACCTTTATTCATGGCATAAAGGTTCAGAGTAGTTTCGGGGCTAATGCGCCGCACTGCGGGTATAACCTCCTCAATACCAGCAGCATCTTCCAGGGTTAAACCTGGTGAAAACCTGCCCTGCAATAAATCCTCATTCTCGCCTATTTGAAGCGGGCGGACAATAATATTATTAACACCCACAAGTTTCATCTGTTCAAGAATCTCATGACGCGCCCCGCTGCCTATAGCAAGCATAGCAATAACCGCAGCAACACCGAAAATGATGCCCAAAGCTGTCAGCAACGAACGAAACCTGTTCTGAAAAACACCCTCCAAGGCTACATTAAGATTATGTATGTACCTGCCCGCATTAAACACTGTAAAAAATTTTTATTTAAAAGAGTATTAGATAACGTAGCACCTCAATTTCGCAACAGTCGTGCCCCGACTTTTATGAATTGCTTCAACAAACAAGAAAGTATTATACTTTAAAATCATTCGGGGTACGACATTGATTATCTGCGCCTCACAGTAGCACCCCGACTTTTGTTTAAAGTGTTTAAGTTAAATCTTAGCATTTTTGCTTTTATCTATGAAGTCGGGGTACGACTAAACATTTCATATAAACTTAAATATCTTCCAATGCATAAAACCTAAGACTTTCAGGATCATCGGGTATAGTGAGTAAAACCAGGTCTCCTTCACTTAAGCCTTGTTTTATTATTATTTGGTTTTCATTTCGTTTTCCTGTAACAATTTGCCGACGCACGACCCTGTTTTGCGATTGTTTAAAAACATAATTAACAGTATCAAGGGTATGCACGGCTTCAATTGGTACAAAAAGCACATCTTCTATTTTGTCGGTTATAATTGTGTTTTTTGTTGTCATTGCTGGTCTGAGAATGGTATCATATTCATTGATCTGAATTTTAACCTCAAATACCCGTGCATCAGCACCGGGTCTTTGTTCGCCAATATTAGCAACTTCGGTAACTACACCTGTAAATTTTTTGTCGGGGAATGCATCAACTATTATATCAGCTTTTTGTTCGGTACTAATTTTGCTTATATCTATTTCGTTGACGTATGTTTTTGACATCATCACAGAAAAGTCGGGGAGAGTTGCAACGACATTATCCCATGAACTGATCTGTGACCCAACTGTAACTTTGCTGCCATCCCATGCTCTGCGGTAAATGACCATGCCGGGTTGCGGAGCGTGGATTTTAAATTCATCAATAACACTCAACATGTTCTCATAGCGTCGTTTCTGCTGATTCAATGATGCGGTAACTTCCTGCATTTTGGCTTTGGCTTGATCGAGGCGAAGCTGGTAATTCTCTTTTGCCTGCTCATATGACCTTTTGGCTTTTTCAAGGTTTATCTCGGCTTGCCTTATTGTGGCAGGCGGCTCATACTTTGATTGTTCCAAAGTTATTTCGGCTTCTTCATAAGTATGTTCAAGGTTTATCAGGTCATTTCGTGCATTTCTTAACTCAAGAGTAGTGTCCAGCATTGTTTGAGTGTGAAGTGTCTGCAGCTTTTCCAGTTCTGTTTCAATATCTTTCAATCGGTTGCTTATCTCTGTCCTGTCAAGCGTTGCTACCCAATCACCTTTCTCAACAACCGTGCCTTCGGGTATTAGCTCAGCAATCTGGACATTCCAGATACCAACAGTGCGAAGCCCGCCTGGGCCCAGGATATTCTCGCTGTTTTTGGCTTCAAGCTCACCGCTTGTATGTACACTTATCACAAAATCGCCCCGCTCAACAGGCACTTTAATTACAACTTCAGTAGATGCTTCACGCCTTAAAAAAAACCATAATGCCAATACAACAATGACAACAACCGATAAAATTATGTATTTTTTGTATTTCATTGCTTTTGATGATTAATTTGCCTTATATCAGGAAAAAGTATCAAATTTTTAAATTTTTAACCGGACACCAGTGATTTCATTCAAAACTTAAGTTTTTTCAAAATAATATCCTATAATTATGAAAATTTGACATGATTATCAATCAAAAATCTTTGTTTTCCTGATCCTGTTATACAAGATCACCCCTGACAGCACAGCCGTACCTGCCCAAATGGCAGCTTCGCTCCATTGAGCAAAGATAACCTTTCCTGTTGCAAATAACGTTGAATAGGTCATGAAAATTGCGCTTATCCAGCAGATGAACAGGTTGCTTATATTATGTCTTTTTTTGATCTTTTTGTTTTCAAACGGCTTCCAGAAACCATCGGGTTGGACTTTATCATAAAACTTTTGAAGAACATTTTTTTTGACCGGCAACGTAAGCCTTGTTACTGTAAGCCAAACTATTGTAGTAACACCTACCGTAAAGAAAAATGAGCCTCTGTGAACCAGGAAACTTTCAGGCATAACATTTTCAAGGTATAATTTGGCAAATCCATATGCAATAAATGGTGTTATTGTAGCAGCTATTTCGCTCCATGCATTGATCCTCCACCAGTACCATCTTAATATCAGTACCAGTCCCAGCCCTGCGCCGCACTCAATGATAAACAACCACAAGCCGCTGATGGTTGTCACCCTGGTTGTAATATACAGAGCTAAAAGCATTATCAGCAGTGTAAAGACTCTTCCCGCCAACACATAATGTTTATCGGCTATATCATCCTTTGAAAAAGATTTTTGCCGTTTAATGAATCTTTTATACAAATCATTAACCAGGAAACTTGCTCCCCAGTTTAGTTGTGTAGAAATTGTACTCATATAGGCAGCCAGGAAAGCTGTAAGCAAAAGGCCTTTCAGTCCTGCCGGTAAATAATCTTTCATGGCAAGTACATATCCCATGCGTTTTTCATCAGCCTCCAGTTCCGGGTATAATATAATTGCTGCTAGTGCAACAATTATCCATGGCCATGGTCTGATACAATAATGAG
>PWZB01000008.1 GCA_003567625.1 Bacteroidales bacterium
AAGGTGTATTGAGTGTTTATTATTCTATTTATCAGGTTTTTTCAGATATGTGATCAGATGATTCCTTCATTAATAATATCGTGAAGATGAACAACGCCGACATAGATACCTTTATTATCAAGCACGAGCAATTGTGTTATATTGTGTTGTCTCATAATTTGCAGGGCATCAACGGCAAGAGTGTTTTTGTCAATTGTTTTTGGGTTTTTTGTCATAATATCGCTTGCTTTTATATTGCTGATATTATCGGTTTTTTGCAACATTCGTCTAAGGTCGCCGTCAGTGATAATTCCGGTTATTTTTTGATTTTCTTTTACTGCTGTTGCGCCCAGTCTTTTGCTTGATATTTCCATTATAACAGTGCTAAGGTCGGCATCGGTTCTGACTTGTGGTAGTTCATTATTAATATACAGGTCTGAGGCTTTTAGGTACAATTGTTTTCCTAAAGAGCCACCCGGATGATAACGTGCAAAATCTTTTTTTGTGAACCCGCGGCATTGTAGCAGCACCATGGCGAGGGTATCGCCCATTACCAATTGTGCCGTGGTGCTTGAGGTTGGTGCAAGGTTGCCTGTGCCGGCTTCTTCTTCAACGGTGGTGTTGATGATCAGATCGGCTTGTCTTGCCAGGTAGGAATCGAGATTGCCTGCCATACCTATTAAGCAAGTGCCCAGGGTTTTCAACATTGGTATTAGAATTTTTATTTCAGGAGTATTGCCACTGTTGCTGATGCATATAATCACATCATCTTTTTGAATGATGCCCAAATCACCATGTATCGCATCAGCAGCATGCATAAAAATAGCCGGTGTACCGGTCGAATTAAGCGTTGCAACTATCTTACTTGCAATAATTGCACTTTTTCCTATGCCGGTTATAACAACCCTGCCTTTACTATTATGAATTATTTCGATGCTCCTTGCAAAATCATCATTAATGTAATTTTTCAGATTACTGACAGATATTGACTCTGTTTCTATTATTTCCAGTGCAATTTTCTTTATTTTACTTTTTGATTTCATCCGGAATAATTATTTTTGTTTTGTCAGTGGTAAAAAGTGGTTGATAACTATTTAGAGGGTTAAACTCTTAAATTATCTGTTAAAAAACAACTAAGCCCCGAAAATTGTTATTATTTTAGTTAAAATAGTTTTTTTGTAAACTTAATTTTATTAAATTTACCCTACAAATATATTGAAATTATTAATAATAAAGGTGAATGGAAATTAAAAGTGAAGTATCCCTGAAAGATTTACTCAGGGACATATTCGGGTACGGCAATTTCAAAGGGGATCAGGAAGCCATAATAAAAAATCTCTTAGCAGGAAAGGATACATTTGTGATTATGCCTACCGGCGGTGGCAAGTCAATGTGTTTTCAATTGCCTGCCTTGATAAATGATGGTACGGCAATAATCGTATCTCCCCTGATATCATTAATGAAGAATCAGGTTGATATGTTACGTAATTTTGCCGAATATGATGGCATAGCACACGTTATGAACTCTTCTCTTACCAGGGGTGAGTTGCAGCAGGTAAAGAGTGATTTATTATCGGGCATAACCAAATTGCTGTATGTAGCTCCGGAATCTTTGACCAAGGATGAAAATGTTCTTTTTTTGCAGGAACTGAACATATCCTTTTTTGCTATTGATGAAGCACATTGTATTTCGGAATGGGGTCATGATTTCCGGCCTGAGTACAGGCGGTTGCGTATCATTTTTGAAATGATGGGCGACAGGATACCCGTCATAGCCCTTACTGCCACAGCAACCCCTAAAGTTCAGAATGACATTTTGAAGAATCTCAACATGACAGGTGCAACTGTCTTTAAATCATCATTTAACAGGCCTAACCTCTATTATGAGATCAGGCCTAAATCTCAAAATGTTATCAAGGATATCATTCGTTACATTAAACAAAATTCCGGTAAATCCGGTATTGTATACTGTTTGAGCAGGAAAAAGGTTGAGGAGCTGGCTGAAACTTTGCAGGTAAATGGCATAAGAGCACTTCCTTATCATGCCGGTTTGGAATCTTCGGTTAGAGTAAAGAACCAGGACATGTTTTTGATGGAAGATGCGGATGTTATAGTTGCTACAATTGCTTTTGGCATGGGTATTGATAAACCTGATGTAAGATATGTTATTCATCATGATATACCAAAAAGCCTTGAAGCGTATTACCAGGAAACAGGAAGAGTTGGCAGGGACGGTGGCGAAGGTATTTGCCTGGCATATTACAGCTATGATGATATTCAGAAAATGGAAAAATTTCTTAAAGGCAAACCCGTTGCCGAACAGGAAATCGGCACACAACTGCTGCTTGAAACAGTTGCTTATGCCGAAACTTCCTTGTGCCGGAGAAAAGTGCTGCTGAATTACTTTGGCGAAGATTATCATGAAAATAATTGCGGCGCATGCGATAATTGTAATTGTCCTAAAGAAAAGTTCGAAGGAAAAGAATATATTTGCCAACTTTTAGAAACAATTATAGCAGTAAAAGAACTTTTTAAAGCGAAACACGTAATAAATGTTATTATGGGTAAAAGTAGCGGTATTGTGAAATCCTATAAACATAATAAACTGGAAGTGTTTGGCCAGGGTTCGGAACACGACGAAAAGTTCTGGAGCGCAGTGATTCGCCAGAGCCTTATCAACAGGCTTATTGAAAAAGATATTGATAATTATGGCTTGTTGAAGGTAACCGATGAAGGTAAAGAGTATCTTCAGAACCCGAAAAGCGTCAAAATCAGTAAAGACCATGATTATAACAATCCTGAAGATGACGGAAGCATTATAGGCCCAGGTGGTGTCACAAAAACAAGCACTACTGATAAAGTTTTATTTGCTTTATTGAAAGATATACGCAAGGAAATTGCAAAAAGAAGAAATTTACCCCCATTCGTTATTTTTCAGGATCCTTCGCTTGAAGATATGGCAATACAATACCCGGTTACTTTGGATGAACTGAAGCAAATTACCGGTGTTGGTGCAGGAAAAGCTATGAGGTTTGGAAAACCTTTTGTTGATCTCATCTCAAAATATGTAAATGAAAATGAGATTGAAAGGCCCGTTGATATGGTCGTGAAATCCGTTCCATCAAAATCAGGATTGAAAATTTACATCATTCAAAATATTGACAGGAAAATTTCACTTGATGATATTGCTACTGCTAAAGGGCTGGAACTTGAAGAGTTGCTCACCGAAGTTGAAAGCATTGTTGCATCAGGGACCAAACTGGACCTTAGCTATTACATTAATCAAATGATTGACGAAGATAAACAGGAAGAAGTTTTTGAATATTTCAGAACCGCCGAAACCGATTCTTATGAAGTAGCACTTAATGAACTTGGCGAAGAAGATTATAACGAAGATGAAATACGTTTGATGAGAATTAAATTTTTGTCGGAAATGGGGAATTAATGAATTGTATATAGTTGCTTCTTACGTTATAAAAAGTCAGTTTATTAATGTATCTATACGCATGTTTACTTTTATTGCCAATCCATTATTAAACATCTAAATAAATCCAAAATATGAATAAAAAAGAAACGGGTCAGAATATTGATGAAGACCAAACCCAAAAAAGAAAAAAAAGTAAAGTCCATTTAAATACTTTGTTCAACATTATTTTGCTTGCAGGCCTGGTTGTTTTATATGTATTATATTTTACAGATTTTGAAAAAGAGCCGGATATTGAAGTGAAAGGCATTGAAGCCATCGAAAAAACCGTATCTGATGCGGCATTACAAATCGGTTTTGTTGATAGCGACGAACTTTTGGAGCGTTATGAATTTGCTCAAAAGATGCGTGATGAAATGCTTGCCGAGCAGCGCAGGCTTGAATCGGAGTTAAACCGGCGGCAGAGAAATTTTCAGAATAAGGTTGAGGAGTTCCAGCATCAAATACAGCGTGGATTAATATCTATGGAAGAAGCCCAGGTTAAAGAGCAGGAGTTGATGCAGGAACAACAGGAACTTATTATGTTAAGTGAAGAATATTCGGAAAGACTGCATGAAAAAGAAATGGATTTTAACATTGAATTGTTTGATTCAATTGCGAGCTTTATGAACAGGTATAATGATGAAATGGGTTACGATTTTGTCTTAAATTATTCTCCCGGCGGCGGTTTATTGTTTGGCGGGGAGCAATACGATATTACCGAGGATTTTATTGAAAAGATCAACAAAGAAACCGGAGAGGGTCATTAAATAATTTTAAATCAAGAGTTATGAACAGGAGTATATTTTTATTAACATTTATATTTTTTATTTTCAAACTTTGGGGCCAATCAGAATCGCATTATGTTTTGGTTATTCACGGGGGTGCCGGGAATGTTATTCCGGAGCGTATTACGGAGGATGTACAGCCCGATTATGTTGAAAAGCTTACTGAGTCTTTGCGGGTTGGTGAAGATATACTAAAGAATGGCGGTAGCAGCCTTGATGCTGTTGAAGCAGTTGTCAGGGTGCTTGAAGACTCGCCGTTGTTTAATGCCGGCAGGGGTGCTGTTTTTACTATTGATGGCAATAATGAGCTTGATGCTTCTATTATGTGCGGAAAAGATATCAATAGTGGTGCAGTGGCTTCTGTTACAAACGTAAAGAATCCTGTTTCAGCTGCGCGGAAAGTGATGGAAGAGTCGCCTCACGTATTGTTAATTGGCAAAGGTGCTGAGAGGTTTTCTTATGAGAAAGGCCTTGAAATTGTTGCCCCGTCATATTTTTTTGATCAGGAGCGCTGGGATAATTACCGGGAATTTCTGAAGCGTCAGAGAAGTGGTGATACCGGCATGAATGATCCCTCACCCGTTGATATGATAGGCACAGTGGGAGCAGTTGCCCTTGACATACACGGAAACCTGGCAGCGGCTACATCAACGGGAGGGATGACCGGCAAGCAATTTGGCAGGGTGGGAGACAGCCCGATTATTGGGGCAGGAACCTATGCCAATAATGAATCATGCGCCGTGTCTGCAACCGGTCATGGAGAATATTTTATACGCAACGTTGTGGCTTATGATATTACCGCCAGGATGAAATACAAAGGTGTGAGCCTTGAAGAGGCAGCCGAATATGTTATTAATAATAAATTAAAAGAAATAAATGCACGTGGTGGTATAATTGCTGTCGATAAAGACGGGAATATTTCCATGCCATTTAATACTGAAGGAATGTTCAGAGGGTTTATAACTTCAGAAGGCCGGTTAGAAGTCAAAATGTTTGGCGATGAGTGAGCTATTGCTTATCGTATTTGATTATTTCGTCCAGGAAATATTCGATTTTAATACCTGCTTCGGCAAATAATTTTTCCGACTCTTCACTTGCATGATATTTTTTTTCACAGACTACCCTTTTTATTCCGCAGTTGATAATAAGCATTGCACATGTCCGGCATGGAGTCATACGGCAATATAAGGTGGCGTTTTCAATACTTATGCCGAGCTTTGCGGCCTGGCAGATAGCATTCTGTTCAGCATGAACGGTACGCATACAATGTTGTGTTGTTTTGCCGTCTTCGTGGGTAAGTCGTTTCATTTGGTGCCCGGCATCGTCACAATGAGGCAATCTTGTAGGAGAACCAACATAACCTGTTACTAAAATTTGCCTGCCCCGCGCAATAACACAACCACTTCTGCCACGATCACAAGTGGCACGCTTTGAAACCGTGTTGGCAATTTCCATAAAATATTCGT
>PWZB01000081.1 GCA_003567625.1 Bacteroidales bacterium
ATTTACTGTTACTGTTGTAGGATCGGAGGTAACGGTTTCATAAGTTGCCGTTACATCATAATCTCCGGCTGTAGTCTCGTCAAACAGGCCGTTTTCATCAGTATTCTGCCATGTAAAATCAGTTACTATATCGGTTATCAGGTTATCATACTGATCATAAGCTGCTGCCGAAAATTGTATCGTTTCACCGGCTGTGATAGACTGGTCGGTATCGGGAGAGATATCGACTATATGAACTCCGGCAGGATCCACATTGAGTTGTGCATTATCTGTTAAATCAGCTCCTTCATGGTTGTATGTACCTGTTACTGTCCATTCACCGGTGTATTGAGCAGTATAGACATTAACATCCCAGCTACCACCGGCTCCAGCTTCTATTGACCAGTTAGTTTCGGTGCTTACATCATCTATTTCGTTATCATATTCATCAATAGTTTTTGCAGTGAATGTTTGTGTATTCCCCGCTATAATTTCAGATAATTCAGGAATTATCATAATTGCAAATACACCTGCAGGATTTACGGTTACAGTTGTCGTTGCGGAGGTAACAGTTTCATAAGTAGCCGTTACATCATAATCTCCGGCTGTAGTCTCGTCAAACAGGCCGTTTATATCAGTGTTCTGCCATGTGAAATCAGTTGCTGCATCGGTTATCAGGTTACCATACTCATCATAGGCAGATGCCGAAAACTGTATTGTTTCTCCGGCTGTGATAGTCTGGCCGGTATCAGGTGAAATTTCAACTATATGGACACCGGCAGGTTCCACATTGATTTGTGCATTATCTGTTAAATCAACTCCTTCATGGTTGTATGTGCCGGTAACTGTCCATGTACCTGAGTTTTGTGAAGTATATACATTATCCAACCAGCTTCCTTCTGCTCCTGCATCAATGGTCCAATTAGTTTCTCCGGTCACATCTTCTATTTCGTTGCCGTATTCATCTATAGTTTTCGCTATATATTCTTGTGTTTCTCCTGCTTCGATATCAGACGCCTGCGGCGATATTTCAATAGAATTAACCTCTCCGGCTTGCACATAGAAAGTATCATTTTCCTCAACTTCGTCTATAGTAACAACGGCTGTGTGTTCACCTGATATGGTCATAACATTCCATGTATATTCAGCATTACCATCTTCAAATGTTAAAACATCAGATTGGGAGTTGCCATCAATCAAAACATGAACACTGTAATTGCCCTCCAGTGTATTGTTGTATAAATCTTCAGCGTTAAAGATCGTCACCAGGGGTGCTTCTTCAACAGTTATATCATTGACAGAAACCTGGAAGCTCCCTGCCGGATGTATCATGTCTTGATCTACCCAGGGATAGTTATCCTGATTATCATAATCTATTTCATGAGGTTCATCACCAATGCCATCGCCTCTATCATTTCCTGTATACTCCGTCCAGTAGTTGCCTCCATCTCCACCGGTTGCAGGGTCACCGTTATCCCAGATATTGCCTCCACCCCAGTCTACTGCGTTTACAATTTTATTGCGATAAAAGAGGTTGCCGCTAAGATGATTGTTCCAAGCTCCGATGCTTATGGATTCGGCAGTTGTATTATAAAGTGTATTTCCATAAAACGTATTTCCGGTGCCTCCTTCCATCCTTATTCCATTATTAGATTGACCTTCATTTCCCAGCAATCTGTTGTGTTCAACCTGGTTGTTGCTGGCGTCTATTAGAATATCATACTGTCTATCTGCATCTATCAGAAAACCGCTAAATACAGCTCCATTTGCTGTTATTTCAACAGCACTACCTAATCCCCAACCTCTGTTAATAGTGGGTGAGTGCCCATCAAAGGCTTTTAGTGTGATACTCTTGTTAATGGTCACTTTCTCCACGTACGTACCGTCCTTCACAAGTATAGTATTTCCTGCACTTGCCGCGTCAATCGCGGCTTGTATTTCTGTATAATCTTCGGTCCCGCTGGGGCAAACTATTATCTGTGCCTCAATTAAACCGGGAACCATTAAAAAAATAATAAACGTAATAGTAGCTAGAGGTTTCATAATTAATCTTTTTTTCTTAGTAGAGTTCTAAAATTTATAAAAAAAATACGAACTCATTTAATATTTTTTTAAATCATTACAAAAATCAGAATTCGCCAGTAAATAAATTTTCAGTATAACAATTAATATTCATTGTATTAATTTTGAACAAAAACTTACTACAAAATTCACACAAATATGGAAAAATAATTTATTGAAAAATACGTGCAGTTACGCATTTTTTACACGTAAAAATGCCATAATAATTTTAAAAAAACTTACATAAAATTCATTAATTATACACAGACAAATAAAAATCTTTCCTTTGGAAAATATTTTTTGAGTTTATCACGGTTTGTTATGGTTTTAATTTCCAATAATAATTGTTCTGTGGTAATAATCGTAATACTTCCGTTCGAAATGTGCCGTTTGATTTTTGCCAAACGCCTACCAATTAAAAAACTAATCCAAATATTGGTGTAGAAAATAACTTTAACGCTTTTGTTTGTCATAAATTTCCTGCCTTACGCTTTCAACTTCTTCCGTTATTGTATTCAGGTCAAGGTCCTTTGTCCTGAATGTTTTTAATAAACGGGAAAGTTTAGTATCAATAGCTTCCTTTTCCAACTCTTTTGTCAGTTTTATCTTTTGTTGTCTGGGAAGTTGTTTTACCATAGACAGTATTTGCTCAAAAGTCAAGTCTATTTGCAAAGCCGTTTTCATTTTTCAAAATCTTTAATCTTCTCCAAGTTTACAAAAAATTATTGATGATACTTTTCAATTGTCAATATTGTTAAAATTCACATTACCTGCCCGTTAGTTGTCGTTGGCGCGGTTTTAAGCCTGACCGCTAACGTAACAGCGTTTTATTCTTCATTTCCCTAGAAATATATACAAAAAAATAATTAATCTTTCAAAATTTACAGAAAAATTTGATAAAAGCTAATAAAGAAATGAAGAATAAAACCGGGTTGGACTATGCCGCTATTCTTTGGGCATAAAGTGTGTTGTAGAGTGTTGTGTGCTTAATTAATTCACTATTGCATATTCCGGGACAAATTGATGCTTTTTAGTAATTGTTTTATTTCGCCGGATCAGGGTGTACAGTTTGATCCGGAATATGCAAAAAAGATCAAAAACGCCCACTCCTGCCAAAACATCCTTCCGTTTTAATAAGATTTCAACATGAAAACTCCATAGGAAAAACCGAGATTTAGTTTTTATCCTGTTGAATTTGAAAACTATTCAACAGGGTGGGCACGGAATATTCGCCGGGTCTGGCAGACCGCTTATATTCCTATATATTGGCTGCTGTGGTGTTTTTTAGTTGGTCAATATCATTTAGCCCAATCTTCGAGCTTTATTCCTTTTATTTTCCGGAAGTGGTCTATGTTGTTTGTTACCATTGTCAAATTGTGAGTAATAGCTGTTGCTCCGATTAAAAGGTCAAAGTCATCAACAGGTGTTCCTGCTTTTCTAAGGCGGGATTTCTCGTTTGCATAGTTGCTTAAAGAATGGTAAATCGGGATAACTTTCACTCCAGTTAAAAAATCATCAAGTGCTTTCTGATTTTTTTCTTTCTTCTCGCTGTTCTCAACGCCAAACATAAGTTCAGCAAGTGTTATTTCTGAAATAAAACAGTTGTCTGGGGTCTGTCTTCTCAAATTTTTCTTTAAGGTTGTATTTCCCTTTTATGTAGTAAATACAAGTGTTAGCGTCAATTAGATACTGTTTCAAAACTCTTCAATTTGTCTGTTGAAAGTCCTACTGTTCTTAATGCCTTTTATTATGTTTTCTGCACTTTCTTCTGAGTCCCAAGCTCCAAATGCTTTGTAAAATCTTGATTTTTTATCAGTTAAGTCAGTCTTAACCGATTGTGTCAACTTTGAGATTAAGTCAAGTTTGTTCTTTGGGCTTAGATTGTCAAGTAGCCTTAAGTAGCCATCAACAAGATTTGTATTTATGTCTAAGGATTTCATTGTTTCTCAGTTTTATTTATTATTCAAATATAGCAAAAATACCTTTTCGTTTGATTTTTTTGGTTGATGTTTTTACTCCCAACCATTGCAGCTAACGTAACAGCGTTTTATTCTTCATTTCCCTACAAATATATACATAAAAATATTTGATATTTCAAAATTTGCAGAAAAATTTGAGAAAAGCCAAGAGGGAAATGAAGAATAAAACCGGGTTGGGCTGTGGAAAAAATTTTGTCCACTAATTAGTGTTTGTCTATATAGGGTTTCACAAAACTCATAACTAACTCATATACAATAGTTTGAAAGTCTTCAAAAATTGACATTTCCTAACTTTTTGTAACGTATTGAATTTTAAAGTTATACAGCTATCATTTTTATCAAATTTAGCCATTTTTTACCCGTTTTCAGCCTTAAAATTGACTGGGTTAGGAAGACAGAGTTTTGTGAAGCCCTATTGATAAGAATAGAGATCCTCACAAAAATAGTTTGAACCTATAGAATGCCAAATACCGTTTGTTTGAGGAAAACAATGATGATTTTGAGATTCCAATACGCTACTTAGTGTAATTAGAATGATTCCAATTAAAATATTTTTCATGGCGGTTTGTTTTTGTTTTTCAAAGAATATTCTGCAAACCCATATAAACACATTTAACCTAAAATATTATTTTTGAAAAAAATCAGAATAAACTCAAATATGCAGTTCAATGGTTCACATTCTAATGTATTGAAATGAAAAAAAACAAAATCATTATTGACAAAACCGGCTTATTAAACCGGGACAGCATTGATACTTTGCTGCAGAAAGTAAAGTCCGTGCTTGATGATTTGGAACCCGGCCAGATAATAATCAAGAATGTATATTCGGCAGCGGTTGAATCTTTGGATAATGTTTTTAAACATTCTGATTATCGGGAAGCAAATGATGAATTGACAAAAAAGTACCCGCCACATTTTATATTTGAAACCGCCGGCAACACAATAACAATTAACGTCAGAAACCTGGTTTTGAGCAAAAATATCAATGATTTGAAAGTTCAGCTTGATAAAATTAACTCCTTAAAAGCCGGAAAGTTAAATCAACTTTATAAATCAACATTGAGAAATGCTCAAATATCAGATAAAGGAGGAGCAGGACTGGGTCTGATAATTATTGCAAAAGTTTCCGGGCAAAGAATTAAGTATGACTTTGAGAAAATAAATGAAAAGTTTTCTTATTTTGCGCTGCAAATAAAATTCAATAATATCAATCAATAATGACAGCAACAATGAATATATCAGCAACCAGTCACACTCCAAAAGTAATGCTTGATAAGAAAAACCTTATTTTTGAAATAGAAGGCGAGTCAAGGCCTGAAAATGTTTACGACTTCTATTGTCCTATAATTACAAAATTAAAAAATGAGTTGGAAAGCATTTCCAGGGATTTAAAACAAGCCGGGCATTCAAAGACCTCTTTTAAAGCAGATTTTAAACTTTCATACTTCAACTCATCTTCTGCTAAATTTATTTCTGATATATTGAGCCTTTTAAAATCATAGCAAAGGCATAGATATAAACATCTACTGGTATTTTAATGAAGGGGATGAAGATGTGAAAGAAGCAGGGGAAGAGCTGGCAGATATGGTTTCTTTTCCATTTAATTATATTATGGTTAAAAGATAAAATTCAGCCATACCGGGTATTAAAAGATCCAATTTAAACGTATAAACTTTTTCCACAATTGCAAAACCCTAAAAATCGAAAGTTATAAGCCTTCCATCAACTGTTAATCCTGAAAAATTCAGTTCGTCCTTTATCCATTCAATCGCTTTCCTGTGGTAAATAAAAACGTGTGTGCGGTCATTTTTGTAATACCATTTATGAAAGTCAATTTCTTCATTATACAAGTCGGTCATGCAATATATTTTCCCATTTGGCAATAACATTTTTTTCAGCAACTCAAATTCTTTTTTCGGATGATGGAAATGCTCAATAACTTCACAACATACTATAAAGTTATATTTCTTTTTCAATGTTTCCGGGTAATTATGAAAAAAAGGATCATAGAGCTCGATTTGAAAGTTTTTATCTTTCAGTAATTTAGAAACCACCGGTCCTGTGCCGGCTCCAAAATCAAGCCCGCGATCTTTTTTTGTAAAATCATTTAATACGGCAGTTACTATTGGTTCAACGAATTTTTGATAACCGGGATCATTAACATCATTATTATGTTCGAGGTATCGTTTTTTTTCCTCTTTACTGGCAGGCAAATTGTTTCTGTCAAGAAATACCGACATACAGTTTGTACAATTGAAATAGGTTCTGAGTTTGTCTTTAAAAAACAGGTTGCCTTCACTGTCGCACAGAGGACATAATTGTTTTTTACTATGGTTCAGCATTTTTTAAAAATCATCCTTTATACTAAGCAGGTTTATGTGCAGAGATGAATTGATAATTTGACATATTGACAAGGTTAACTAATTAGTAATTACCGATCATTGAATATTCTTTTCAAAAATCAACATTATATCTGATTACAAAATAAGTAAAAAAAATACTACAAAGGCCAGAAAAACATTAATAGTGGTACACCTACTGCAACAATAATTATTTCAAGCGGCAGCCCTGCGCGCCAGTAATCCCCGAATTTATATCCTCCCGGACCCATAACCAATGTATTCGACTGGTGGCCTACAGGAGTCAGGAAAGCACAAGAGCCGCCTATTGCTACAGCCATCAGGAACGGATCAATAGAAACACCAAGTTCATTAGCCGTATTTATAGCTATAGGGGCCATTAATACAACCGTTGCTGCATTATTGATCAAATCTGAAAGTAACATAGTAATTACCAGCATTATTGTCAATAATAACCACGGAGGATATTGTTGCCCTATGCCAATTATTTGTTCTGTTATCAGCATAGCACCCCCGGTAGTTTCAAAAGCAACACCAACAGGTATCATAGCACCAAGCAAAATGATTACCGGCCAGTCAATGCTGTTATACAGATCTTTGACGTGGAGTATCTTTGACAATACCATAGTTACTGCCGCCAGCGAAAATGCAATTTGAACAGGTAGTAAGCCGGTAACAACCAAAATTATTGAAATTGAAAAGACCGAAAGCGCAAAAAAAGTTTTGCGCTTTTTACCGATTGACAACTCTCTTTTAGCCAGTGGCAAACATTGCATTGACATAATGGCATCGTTGATGTTTATACTTCTGCCCTGCAATAATAATACATCGCCGGTTCTGAATTTAACATGGTCTATTCTTTGTCTTATATTTGTATCATGGCGTGCAACAGCCAAAAGGTTAATGCCATAGCGCGAACGCATACGCAACCCGGCTGCAGTCTCATTAATTAATGGTGAATTCTCCGTTACAACAGCTTCCTGTATCAATATATCATCCGACCCTTTGGCATCTTTATGAAATTTTTTTCCGCCTACAAGCCCTGTTTTGGTATTATCAACAAAGCTCTTCAATGAATCTGTATCAGCTTCAAGAATAAGTATATCATTTGTTTTAAGATCTTGCGAACCGGATGGTGCATGAATGCGCTTTTTATCACGAACCATTCCTAAAATAACAACGTCCGCATCAGATATATCTTCCACCTCGCTGATGGTTTTGCCTTTAATCTTGCTATTTGTCGTGATTTTAACTTCAGTAATATAATTTTCAATATCAAACATATCCTCTTCAGATGTTTGTGACTTTCTTCTGGGAATCAACATCCATCCGATCAACACCATAAATATCAAACCTGCCAAAGCTACAAAAACACCCACCTTAGAAAAATCAAACATTCCAAAGGGTTCTTCCAGAATATCTGCCCTGAATGTAGCAATTATTATATTGGGCGGTGTACCGATAAGTGTGGTCATTCCTCCCAGCAATGAAGCAAAAGCCATAGGCATAAGCAGATATGACGGTGAATGCCCGTTTTTGCGTGCCAGATGTATTGCAACGGGCATCAATATAGCAAGTGCCCCTATATTATTCATAAAAGCTGATGCTATGGCAACAATAACTGAAAGTAAAGCGATTTGAGCAAGCAGCTTGTTGCTAATAATATCCAAAAACTTGCTTATAACGTCAACCAGCCCCGAGTCTTGTAAGGCCCGGCTGACAATCAATACAGCGGCAACAGTAATTACGGCAGGATGCCCGAAACCGGAAAATGCATCAGCCGCAGGAACTATACCCATAACCACCAAAAACAACAATGCTAGTAATGCAACTATGTCAAACCTTATTTTGCCCCATATGAAAAATAACAAAGCAACCCCAAGGGTTATAAATACAATAAGCTGATCCATAACTATTAAATATTTTTATTAGACAGGTTATAATATAACAAGTCAACATTAAAACTCAAAAACCATAGATAACTTAACTATAAAAACAAAGCTAAATCACGGGAGCACCCAAAAGTAAAAATAAAAACAAATTTTACAATAAAAACTTTCACAAACCGCAGCAAAAAATAATTATCCCATAGTGTTTCTGCCGGCTTTAAATACCACATATTCTTTTATATTTGCACAAAAATATTTGAACAAGTAATAAAAGTTTCAAACAGAATATATTTTATTTCATGCTAAACAGGCTAACAATAACACTTTTTTGCATTTTATTAAATTATATCCCGTGTGGCAACACCTGCTTTTCGACCGCGGCTCATAATCCCGGGGAGCCAGGCGAATACAGGTTTTATGACCGTTATTCGACGCCCTGGGTGGATTCGGTATATCACTCACTCAGTATGGAAGAACGTATTGGTCAGTTGTTGATGATACGTGTTCATACCGACCTTAAGCCTGCAAAACTGGAACCGGTGGCTGATCTGATGATGATGCAATTGCTTATGGATAAAGAAAGAACTTATTATGATAGTATAACAGCTTTGATTGACAAGTATAACATCGGTGGGGTTGCCTTTTTCAAAGGCTCGCCACATCGTCAATTAAAAAAGACCAATCATTTTCAGAGTCATGCCCGCACACCTTTATTTGTTGCAATGGATGCTGAATGGGGTTTGAATATGCGTCTTGACAGCACTATTTCCTTTCCCCGGCAAATGACCCTGGGAGCCATTACAGATGAAAAGCTGATATATGAAATGGGTATGGAAATAGCCCGCCAGCTAAGACGTATAGGAGTGCATATCAACTTTGCCCCGGTAGCAGACGTCAACAGCAATCCTTTGAACCCGGTAATAAATTTTCGTTCATTTGGCGAATGCAGATATAATGTGTCAAGGAAAAGCTTAGCCTATATGATGGGAATGCAGGATTGGGGTATCATAGCCAATGCAAAACATTTTCCCGGTCATGGTGACACTTTTACTGATTCGCACTATTCTTTACCAATAATTGATCATGATCATAAAATTATCGACTCACTACACCTCTATCCCTTCAAACAACTTTTCGATAGTGGTGTTAAATCTGTGATGACCGCGCATCTGCATATACCTGCATACGATGGCACAAAAAATCTCGCTGCTACCCTTTCAGAAAAAATTGTTACGGGTTTGTTGCAGGATAAAATGGGCTTTGAAGGACTTATTATTACCGACGCGCTTGATATGAAAGGAGTAAGCGATTACTTTGAGCCGGGTGAGCTTGAACTGATGGCACTAAAAGCTGGTAACGATATTTTGCTACTACCCGAAAATATACCGCTTGCCATAAAAACTATCAAAGAAGCTATTGAAAATGGTGAATTATCTCGGGACTACGTCAATAACAAATGCCGGAAAGTACTCTTCTATAAAGAAATGATCGGACTGAACAATTATAAACCAATCCATGAACATGATCTGCATGAAGACCTTAACACCAGAAAAGCCGAACTGCTGAATAAAAAACTTGTTGAAAATGCGATAACCCTGGTCAGAAATACCGGTGACATAATACCTGTCAGAAGCCAAGACACACTAAAAATAGCATCATTAGCTATAGGCGCCGATTCCGTCAACACTTTCCAAAATACCCTGATAAAATATTATCCTGTTGATTTACATACTGCTTCCAGGGAGTACAACGAATCACAATTCAATGAAATAATTGAATTCTTACATGATTATGATCTGATCATCATATCGCTTCATGATAATTCAATGTTCCCAACTTTAAAATATGGCATTAATGATGACATTATCAGCCTGGTACAAGATATTTCCAAAAACAACAATGTTATAATTAATTTTTTTGCGAATCCATATATTTTGAATTTTTTCGACAATATAAACGATATTGAAGCTATTCTTGTTTCTTACGAGGACGGCAATTTATTTGAAAAGGCTTCCGCACAGATAATATTCGGAGGGTTGCCCGCCAAAGGCGTATTGCCTGTCAGTGCAACTCCATTGTTTCCTGCAGGGACAGGCATCAAAACGCCTGAAAGCTTCAGGGTACGCTTTACTTCGCCTGAAGAAGCCGGTGTTTCAACCAATCTTATCAACACAATAGATACAATAGTAGAAAAAGGAATTTCCGGCAATGCTTATCCCGGAGCCCAGGTTGTGGTAATTAAAGAAGGCAATGTTATAGTCAATAAATCATATGGCCATCATACTTATGAAAAATTTAAAGAAGTTAGAAATACAGATATTTATGACCTGGCATCACTGACTAAAATAGCAGCAACAACAGCTGCCATAATGCACATGAAAAGCAATGATATGATAGATATTAACAAAAACGCGGGTTATTATCTTCCATGGCTTAAAGATTACGGCCTTGCAGGTGTAAAATTGAGGGATATCCTTGCTCATCAAGGCAGGCTGCAACCATGGATACCTTTTTACCGTGAAACTATTGATGATGAAGGGCCCGATACTATGATTTACAGAAACACATATTGTGAAGAATACCCGGTAGAAGTTGCAGAAAACCTGTTTATTCACAGAAATTACCGCGACACGTTATTTAAAAAGATCCTTGAAGCTCCGCTTCTCAAACGGCAAATATACCTGTATAGCGATTTGGGCTTTTACATTCTTGCCAAGATAGTTAAAGAGCTTAGCGGCATGAGCCTTGATGATTACATGAAAGTCAATTTTTATGAGCCTATGGGATTAAATACTATGACATTTAATCCATTGAAAAAGTTTGACAAGTCACGCATTGTGCCAACAGAAAAAGATACCTTGTTTCGCCGGCAGTTATTACGCGGGCATGTTCATGATCCGGGCGCTGCTATGCTTGGTGGTGTCTCAGGGCATGCAGGGTTGTTCTCAAATGCCCTTGATATGGCTATAATGATGCAGATGTTTTTACAAAACGGTAACTACGGAGGAAAGCAATATATCAATGAAGGTATCATAAATGAATTTACAAAGAAACAATATCCAGAAACTCAAAACCGCCGGGGATTAGGCTTTGACAAACCAAACCCTGATAATAACGGATATCCCGCATGCAAAAGCGCTTCGCCAATGAGCTTCGGACATAGTGGCTTTACAGGAACTTTTGCATGGGCCGACCCAAAAGAAAACCTTGTCTATGTTTTCTTGTCAAACAGGATTCATCCCCTTGCATCAAACAGAAAGCTGATTGAAATGAATATCAGGGCCGAAATTCAACAAGCAATATATGATGCCATCTATCAGAATAAGTATCTGGAAACGCATAAAATACCCTGACTTTACAATTAAACTATTTCAAAGTTTTCAGATTTAAATAAAACAGCATGAAAGTATATATGAACATAATTTTCTGGTTTATAGCAATTGTTATTACAATACTTAGCTTTATTTACCAACGGGCAACCGGTCCTACCTACCCGGCAAGAGGTAGTGTTGAATTGAATGGCCGGGATATAAATTTCAGGCTGATCAGGTCATATGACGGCGCAGATGATGCACCTGTTATGGTTGAAGTGCCCGATGAAAATATTAAAGGAACATTCAGGTATAAGAGATACCCCAGCTATGATAACTGGTCTGTTGATACGTTGTTAAGAAAAGGTGATACTCTTGTTGCATTTATACCACATCAACCTGCAGCGGGAAAGGTAAAATATCTGATCACCCTGCACGATTCCGATTCCAGTGTTAAGTTAACTGATGAGCCGGTTATCATACGCTTCAGGGATCCGGTGCCCACATGGGCTATAGTTCCACATGTAATGCTAATGTTTTTAGCTATGGTTTTTTCAACCCGGGCAGGTATTGAAGCAATAGCAAAAGGCAGCGGAATACGCCTTTTCACTTATGTTTCTCTCATTACTCTAATTTTTGGCGGGCTGATTTTCGGACCTATAATGCAAAAGTTTGCTTTTGGCGAATATTGGACAGGCTGGCCCCTTGGCACCGATCTCACAGATAATAAAACAGCCATTGCATTTATATTCTGGGTTATCGCGGCAATAGCCGCCTGGAAAAACCCAAAGCACCGTACATGGGTCATTTTGGCAGCAATAGTTACTTTAATAATCTACCTGGTTCCCCATAGCCTGCTGGGTTCGGAAATAGATTTCACACAAGAAGAATATATCCGGGAATCATTGAATAAGGCTGGTAATATTTTGTCTGATTAGTGTCTGTCTATAAAGTCTAACTAAAATTTAAAGAAAGTACCAAGAACAAACAAGCACTAAATAACAAATAAATTCCAAAAATCAATTTTCAAAATTCCAAACCAATCCGTCTTGTTGTTTTGGTCATTGAAATTTTGAAAATTGGAATTTATTTGAGATTTGTTATTTGAGATTTGGATATCGGGCCATTAATTCCTCCCGTGGCAATGCTTAAACTTTTTACCGCTTCCGCACGGACAAGGCTCGTTACGCCCTGTTTTCTTTTCAACCCTGACAGGCTCAGCTTTTTTTTGCCCCTGAGGTGCCCCACCGGCTGCAAAATCTGCTCTGCCGGTTTTCAACTTGCTCATATCGGTTCTTTGCTGATCTTCTGCATGTGTAACCTGGCTTGGGTCTTTGATCGGCAGTCGGGCTTTGACCAAAAATGATATAACTTCTTTATTGATCTTCAACATCATCTGATTAAAAAGCTCAAAGGATTCGAACTTATATATCAGCAGCGGGTCTTTCTGTTCATAAACAGCATGTTGTACCGACTGTTTGAGGTCGTCCATTTCCCTTAAATGCTCTTTCCATGAATTATCAATAATGGCAAGAGTAATGCCTTTTTCGATAGAGAGTGCTATTTCGCGTCCTTCTGTTTCATACGATTTCTGAAGATTAGCCAACACATTAAGGGTTTTCACACCATCAGATACGGGCACTGCGATATTTTTATATTTATCGGCGGCATTCTCATATACTTCTTTAACAACGGGAAATGCCATGTTGGCAATTAATTCGCTTTTTTCCTTATATTCCCTGGTGGCAACGGTATAAAGCTGATTTACCAGGTCATCAAGTTTGTTTTCGATAAATTCATCTTCAGAAAATGGCGGTTCAAAGCCGAACGTACGTATCAGTTCAAACTTAAATCCCTCATAATCGAGTGCATCGCGGTAATCACCGACAAACTGTTCACATACATCAAACATCATATTAGAAAGATCAACGGCAAGTCTTTCGCCAAAGAGTGCATTGTGTCGTTTTTTATATATAACTTCACGTTGGGCATTCATGACATCGTCATATTCCAATAGTCTTTTACGAATACCGAAGTGGTTTTCTTCAACTTTTTTCTGAGCTCTTTCTATGGATTTAGTGATCATCGAATGTTGTATGACTTCTCCTTCCTGTATTCCCAGCCTGTCCATTATACGTGATATTCTGTCGGAGCCGAATACCCGCATCAGGTCATCTTCGAGTGATACAAAAAACTGTGAAGAGCCGGGGTCTCCCTGTCTTCCTGCACGCCCTCTCAGCTGCCGGTCAACCCTTCTTGATTCATGCCTTTCAGTACCCACAATTGCCAACCCGCCGGCTTCTCTAACACCGGCCCCGAGTTTAATGTCGGTACCGCGGCCTGCCATGTTGGTAGCAATGGTCACATTGCCCGCAATGCCCGCCTCAGCCACTACCTGTGCTTCTCTTTGATGATGTTTTGCGTTCAGAATATTATGCTTGATCTTTTGCAACTTAAGCATCTTACTCAAAAGCTCGGATATTTCCACTGATGTGGTGCCAACAAGTACCGGCCTGCCATTGTTTATAAGCTCCGAGATCTCTTCAATAACAGCATTGTACTTCTCACGCTTGGTTCGATATATCAAATCTTCCAGGTCGTTGCGTATTACAGGCTTATGTGTCGGAATGACCACAACATCCAGCTTATAGATGTTCCAGAACTCGCCTGCTTCCGTTTCAGCCGTCCCGGTCATCCCGGCAAGCTTCTTATACATCCGGAAATAATTCTGCAAAGTAATAGTAGCATAGGTCTGGGTTGCAGCTTCTACTTTTACGTTCTCTTTAGCTTCAATAGCCTGGTGCAAACCGTCGGAATAACGCCTCCCCTCTAAAATACGGCCGGTTTGTTCGTCAACTATCTTAACTTTGTTATCCATTATAACATATTCGGTATCTTTCTCAAACAAAGTATAAGCTTTCAAAAGTTGGTTTATAGTATGTATCCTTTCCGATTTCACGGAAAAATCATTTAATATCCGGTTTTTCTTTTCGAGTTTCTTTTGTGCATCCAGGTTTGATTTTTCCAATTCAGCCATCTCTGCCCCAATATCAGGCATTATGAAAAAGTTAGGATCATCACTGTCGCCGGTAATTAAGTCAATACCCTTATCGGTCAGCTCTATTACATTGTTTTTTTCTTCTATAACAAAAAACAGCTCATCATCAATAATATGCATATTTTTACCTTGCTCCTGCATATAGAAATTTTCTGTTTTCTGCAGAATGGTTTTAATGCCGGGTTCAGAAAGCAGTTTGATCAGGGCTTTATTTTTAGGTAATCCTCTATAACACCTGAACAACAACTCTCCTCCTTTTTTCTCATCGGGTTCGCCCTCTTTTGGTAACAACAACCGGCGTGCTTCGGTCAGAATATTATTAACCAGGTTTCTTTGTGCACTTACAAGTTTTTCAACCTTTGATTTCATTTCATGAAACTCATGTTTCTCACCTTGTGGTGTTGGCCCTGATATGATCAAAGGAGTTCGGGCATCATCGATCAAAACCGAATCAACCTCGTCAACAATAACATAGTTGTGGGGGCGCTGTACCAACTCAATCGGATTGCGGGCCATATTATCGCGCAAATAATCAAAACCAAATTCGTTATTGGTGCCATAAGTAACATCAGCCCTGTATGCATTTTTTCTCTCCTCAGAATTGGGTTCATGCTTATCAATACAATCGACTCTCAGGCCATGAAACTCATACAGCATCCCCATCCACTCGGAGTCACGTTTGGCGAGATAATCGTTTACCGTAACAATGTGGACTCCCTTGCCGGGAAGTGCATTAAGATATACGGGTAAAGTAGCTACCACCGTTTTCCCCTCACCTGTAGCCATTTCTGCAATTTTGCCCTTATGAAGATGTATGCCGCCAATAAGCTGAACATCATAATGTACCATATCCCAGGTAATCATATTGCCGCCGGCCATCCATTGGTTTTTATAAACCACCTCATCACCTTTTATTTCAATATTACCACGTTTCGCCGCAAGATCCCTGTCAAAATCGGTTGCGGTCGCAACCACCTCATCATTTTCCTTAAACCTGCGGGCAGTCTCTTTGATAACAGCAAAAGATTCAGGTAGTATGTTCTCAAGAATTTCATCGGTTTTGGTATGTATGGCCTTCTCCAATTCGTCAACCTGGTCGTAAATCTTTCTTTTTTCCCCAAGATCCATCTCGTAATTGCCTTCAACCATTTCTTTAAGATCATTTATTGCATCCTCTTCAACGCGTATGTAATCCTTGATGATCTTCTTAAATTCACCGGTCTTGGCACGAAGATGATCATTGTCAAGCTCTTTAATGCTATCATAGGCTAAATGAATCTTTTCATATAAGGACCGTATTTCACGATAATCTCTGTCTTGTTTATTTCCGTAAAAATATTGCAATAACTTTAACATAATAATATTTTAATCAATATTTGAATGTAATACTTTTTGATTATTTAATGAATAAACGCATATTCAGGTTAATTCATTTTTCAGATATTAAGAAAAAAATAAAAGAGTATCGTATAAAAAGTCACGGGTGTGGACAACAAAAAAAATAAACCTGTTTAAAAAAAAAAATATACATTTCAATCAAAGGACAAAATTAATCCAAATAACCTTATAATGACAATAGTTTATTTTTAAATATTAAAAGAGCCGGCAAAACCGGCTCTAGTATGTAATTCATTTTATTTATCAACCATTAATACTCATCTTCGTGAAAAAAGAAATCATCCTTGGTAGGATAATCAGGCCAAATGTCTTCAATGCTTTCATAGACATCTCCTTCGTCCTCAATTTCCTGGAGATTCTCAATGACCTCCATCGGTGCTCCGGACCTAAGGGCATAATCAATAAGCTCTTCTTTGGTTGCAGGCCAAGGTGCATCTTCAAGTTTTGAAGCTAATTCAAGCGTCCAATACATATGAATTAAGGTTTAATTTTTTTGCAAAAGTAATTTTTTTTCTTAAAATGTCAAGAGAAAATAAATATTGTGCCAATTATTTCTTTTTATAAAATTAAATTAACCGGCCAACCACTGATTTTCCATTGGGAAACCCATAAATATTAATCATAAAAATATTGCAAAATTTTAAGACAGACATATTTTTGCTATGATCTATTGATTATGAGCTGTGTTGTTTTAGGTTTTAACAATCAGAAGAATTATAAAAAACATCAAATTGAAAAAATAAAATCCTTTGTGTCCCTTAGTGAACGTACTTAGTGTCCCCATGGTTAAATTTTTTACCGCAAAGGGAACACAAAGGTTAAGACAAGGAAAGGAACATAAATACTTATCTTTTTTATACTTTTGCATTCTCATAAAACAGGTAGGGCAATAATGTCAAACAAAATAAATATAAAAAACAAGAAGGCTTCTTTTGAATATCATTTATTGGAGAGGCTTATAGCCGGTATTGTTCTGACGGGTACCGAAATAAAATCTATCCGTAATGGCAAGGCAAGTATTCAGGAGGCTTATTGCAGTTTTGAGAAGGATGAGTTGTTTGTGAGGAACATGCATATTTCACAGTATGATTACGGCACATATAATAACCATGACCCTAAGCGTGACCGCAAGCTATTGCTCACAGCTCGCGAATTAAAAAAACTGAAAACCAAAACAACCGAAAAAGGATTTACTATCATTCCCACCCTGTTATTTATCAATGAAAAAGGCTTTGCAAAGCTGGAGATTGCACTGGCAAAAGGAAAAAAGATGTACGATAAGCGCCAGGATATTAAGAAAAAAGATACAAGGCGGGAAATTGAACGCGATATCAGACAAAACAGGTAATGTAACCGGTAATCCCGAAAAAGCCGGGATTTCGCTATCGCTAAACAGATGATAGGTAATCAATAATTCAGTGATTAATAACCAGAAATAAGCAACCCGCAAAAACTAATCCCCGCCTGATTTTCGTTTATCCGGATCGGGTTTGTAGATGTATTTGAATTTCGTACCCTGCTTATCAGCCTGTTTTGGTTTTTCCGATTTTTTATCAAAATACTCATCCCATTCTTCGAGTGTTTTACCGCCAAACTGTTCCTCTTCTTCATCCTCATCCTCCAGTTCCCAGTCATATACTTTACGTTGCGGCCCTTCTTTCCTGAAAAATACCGCAAGCAATATACCTGCAAGCATACCTGTAAGATGTCCTTCCCACGACACACCTTCCTGTAAAGGTAAAATTCCCCACACCATACCGCCGTAAAGAAATGCTATCAGTAATGATATTGCCATCAATCGCGGATGCCTGCGTATAATCCCGCTTACAAACAAAAACGCAGCCAAACCGTATATTACACCGCTGGCACCGATATGGTAAGACTCACGCCCTATTGTCCATAACCAAATATTACCTATAAGCCAGGTCAATATAAAAATACGAAAGCCAAGTTTCCTGTAAAAATAAAACAAAATAGCCGTAAGGATAAATAACGGCAAACTGTTGGATATCAAATGAGAAAAGTCACCATGTATCAACGGCGAAAAAAATATTCCGGGCAATCCCTTTAAAGATTGAGGATAAACACCAAGAAAAGACAGCTTTTCGTTGATTATTATTTCAATAAGCTTTACAAACCAAAGCAATAAAACAAGAACCAGCCCATAAGATATGCATCGTAAGAAAACTCTTTTTTCCTCCCTGGTATCTTTGTCCGGAAACTGCATATCCTCGCTCAAAATACTTTTTTTTGATTAAATCCTTTATACTGCCAAAGTTACAAATAGTTTTTGTTTTTACCCGTGGTAATCCAACTTTTATCAAATTAAATGAAATTAAAACAACTAAAAATGGCTATCTTTGCATAAATATGTTTCTTATGTTTTTATTTTTGTTGAATGATTAATTTTCACTTTCGGCTAACTTATAATAACCGGGGCTATTTTGTTGTTATAAATAGTATAGAGAAAAATTTTCCGGTTTGAATAATAAACAATCAATAAAATTTATAAAAATGAAACCCTCATCTACCAAAGCGTACAAAAGAAAATGAACTTAGCGAACTTAGCGAAGCGATCTCACGAGCAAAGCGAGTAACCGATCTCGTGACCGAAGGGAACAATAAAGCATGAGGGTTCCATGGGTTAAGAACTAAAAACGCAAATATTAATAAATATACTTTCTTAGAAATCAATACGTTAAATAAATTTTATACAAATGAAACGTACTAAAGTTTTGCTCAGTTGGATTTTTGTTTTTGGTTTTCTTATTTCCTCACTTCAGGTTATTGCACAAACAGAAGAATTAGATGACAATCATCTCAAGATCATTCGTGCAATTCAGTTTGTAAGCATGGGATATATAGAGGATGTTGATGAAGAAAAGTTGGTGGAAGATGCTATCAGGGGTATGTTGAAAGAGCTTGACCCCCATTCCGTATATTATTCAAAGGAAGAGATTCAGAAAGCCAATGAGCCGTTAATCGGCAGTTTTGAAGGTATTGGAATACAATTTAATATTATCAGGGATACGATTGTTGTGATATCGCCTATATCCGGGGGTCCTTCCGAAAAGGTGGGTATTATGCCGGGCGACCGTATAGTAGAAATAGATGGTAAAAACTCGACCGGCAGCACTATTAACAACAGGTATGTACAAGATAAATTGCGCGGTGACAAAGGCTCAAAAGTTGATGTCGGTATAGTAAGGCATGGGGTATCTGATATACTTGATTTTACAATAACACGTGACAAAATCCCGATCAACAGTCTTGATGCTGCTTTTATGGCAACTCCTGATATAGGTTATATCAGGCTTAACCGTTTTTCACGCACAACGATGAAGGAATACCGAGAGGCTTTTAACGAATTGCGTGATAAAGGCATGAAGCATATGATACTTGATTTGAATTATAACTCCGGGGGGTTTCTTGACGTTGCTATAGATTTGACCAACCAGTTTTTTGAAAGAGATCAAATGATAACATATGTTAAAGGGCAAGCTACTCCGAGGCAGGATTTCAAGTCAAGATCTACCGGTAACTTTAAAGAAGGCAAGCTGGTAGTATTGATAAACGAAGGAAGCGCTTCCGCCAGCGAGATATTAGCAGGCGCCGTACAAGACTGGGACCGGGGGCTCCTGGTAGGCAGGCGTACTTTCGGCAAAGGTCTTGTGCAAAGACCTTTCGAACTGCCCGACGGATCGGTTATAAGGCTTACAACCGCACGCTATTATACCCCCTCCGGCAGAAGCATCCAAAAACCCTATGAGGAAGGTGTGGATAAATATTATGACGAACTTGCTCAAAGACTTGAAAGCGGCGAATTGATAAGCCCCGAAAAAATTACATTCCCCGATTCACTCAAATACAAAACCGACAACAACAGAACGGTGTACGGAGGAGGCGGTATTATGCCCGACTTCTTTATACCTATTGATACTAACAGGGTCTCAGATTATTACTCGAAACTCCACCGTAGTGGTATCCTGAATTCCTTTGGCTTTGATTATGCCAATAATAATCGTGATAAACTTATGGAAAAACACCCTGATGCAGAATCATATATAAAAAACTTTGTAGTGGATGACGCAATCATGAATGAACTTGAAACTTATGCCGAAAAGCATGATATAATAAAAAATTCCGAAGAACATGAAGATGAAGAACCCGATATGCACTTGAAAAATCAAATAAAAGCTCTGATAGCAAGAAATCTTTGGGATTTTGACACTTATACTCAAATAATCATGCAAAAAAGCGAAAGTTTTAAACAAGCTTTGCAAATCATACAGGATGATACGTTCAGCCAGCTTAATATTAATTATTAATTAACGGTTTTCATTTATTGCAATTTACCTTTCAGCTAATCTGACAGCGAGGGGGATAAAATTTTCCGGAATTAAATAAAATATGGATTGGGGCTTGTTGGTTTTAGTGGTATTATCATTCAGCTTTTTGCTGCAAGTTATTTATCAGTGGTTTTTCCCCGGCAGACTTGTTTTTTATAAGTCAAAAGCTGTAAACGGAAAATCAGAACCTGTATCGGTAGTATTATGTGCAAAAAACGAGTATTCAAACCTGAAAAAACATCTCCCGGTTATATTGGAACAAAAATATCCTGAATATGAAGTGGTATTGGTAGATGATTATTCAACAGACGATACCAAACCATTACTGAAAGAATTAAAGGCAAAACACCCGCACCTTAAAGTTATCCATCTTAATAACGACATTAATTTTTTAAAAGGGAAAAAACTCCCTTTATCAGTAGGCATAAAATCAGCAAAACATGAAACCGTTTTGCTGACCGATGCCGACTGCTATCCTGCATCACCTTTCTGGATACAAAATATGCAAAAAAGATTTTCCGATAATGTTGAAATTGTTTTGGGTTATGGTGCTTACGAAAAAAAGAAAGGATTTCTTAACTTATTAATACGATTTGATACTCTTACTATTGCGATGAACTATATTTCGTTTGCCCTGGCGGGTCTTCCCTATATGGGTGTAGGCAGAAACCTTGCATACAAAAAGGATTTATTCTTAAGGGCTAAAGGATTCACATCGCACTACCGCACAATCTCCGGCGATGATGACCTGTTTGTTAACCAAATGGCCAACAGTAGAAATACAACTCCCGAAATAAGCCCGGAAAGTTTTACATTTTCAGTACCAAAAAATTCTTTTAAAAGTTGGTTCTTTCAGAAAAAAAGACATTTTTCCACAGGAAAATATTATAAAAAAAAGCATAAACTCTTACTTGCACTCTTTGGTATTAGTCATTTTACATTTTATGTATCTTTGATTTTAGTCCTTTTATTCACAAAATATTGGATTTGGGGAGTTATTTTGTTTATTATCAGAACTATAGGGCTGATGATTAATTATTATTATTCATCAAAATTGTTTAATGAAAAGATATTATTTTTATTTTCGCCAATATATGATATTTTTTTTGCATTTTTAAACCCGATTATATCAACGACAGGTTTTATATACAAGAATAATAAATGGAAGTAAATCCTAAATTAACAGAAAAAGCTCAACGCGACCACAAGCTTGTCAGGGAGGCTGTAGAAAACGGCAACCAGAAAGCTTTCGCACAGCTAATGGATTATTATAAGGATACCATTTATTTCATGTTGCTCAAAATGACCGGCAACAGTGTTGATGCCGAAGATCTGACCATAGAAGCCTTCGGCAAAGCCTTTAAGAACATAGATCAATATACCCCCGATTATGCATTCAGCACATGGCTGTTCAAAATAGCTTCCAACAACTGTATTGACTATATCCGAAGAAAAAAAAAGAATGTGCTTGCACGCGAACAAAATGAAGAAATTGACGAACAAGATACCTCGAGAGAAATTACCGCCGAACAAAGTGACCCCGAAGAAAAATTTATCAAAGACCAGAAAGCTGAACTAATGCGTGAAGTTGTCGAAAAACTTAAACCAAGATACCGCAAACTTATTGAACTAAGATATTTCAATGAGTTATCCTACGAAGAAATTTGCAAGGAGCTGGAATTACCCCTTGGTACTGTTAAAGCTCAACTTTTCCGGTCAAGACAACTATTATACAATATTTTGAAAAGCGCACGGGAAAAAATGTAGTACACTGTTATTGTTTAATTCTTATCTGTAAGGTTTTTTCTCATGCGGATTTGCGCAGACATTTAATAAAAAGATAAGGTCACTAGCGTCCGATTAAAATTTTTAAAATTGTTTATTTTCTTTTAA
>PWZB01000170.1 GCA_003567625.1 Bacteroidales bacterium
GATAAGCTTAAAACTATTTGGCAGTAAAAGTTTAAATATTTTATTTAATACCCGGCAAGAATCAAAAGATATTTACTTTCTTGCTTCAATTATAATGCCTGTCAATTTTCCGAACTCTTCTGCCGTTACCCGGTTATCTCGCTGATATGTATCTACCCTGTGCACAATGATCAGATCATAGCCGGGTATAATTAGCAGATAATGTCCTCCTGCGCCCCGTGCCGAGTATGATCCGTCGGGAATGTTAACGTAAGGCAGATGCGGGAATCTATTATAGTCTCGTGCCACCCACCACATGTATCCATATCCGTCGCAATCATATAGTGTTGCGTCGGAGTGATAACGGGTGCTTTCAAAGACCCACTGTTCGGGGATCACTTGTTTATCTTTCCAGCGCCCATGGCGAAGCATCAGCAATCCGAACCTCGCCAGATCGCGGGCATTTATGGCGAACGGATAAGCAGCATGAACAGATTCATCACCCGTAACATACCAGCCGTCATCTGCTGCAAACTGTTCCATGCCTATTGGTTTGGCGATCTCTGCCTCGAGAGCTTCAAAAAGGTATTTTCCGGTTAGCTGCATGAAAATGGTTCCCAGGGCATTGAAATCCCAGTTGTTGTAATACCAAAATGTGCCCGGTTTAACCACAAGTCCGGTAGGCTTCAGATCTTTCATCCGTTGCGATTCATAAAGTGCGTCGTGATAGATACCGGAACGGGCTTTCAGCAGATCCCTGACAGTAGCTGTCCGTTCAAGTCCGGTAAGCGGCGGATCATCATCAATGCCGATATCTTCCATGGTGTGATCAATATTGATGGTCAGGTCTTGCACATAACTGCCGAACATGGCGCTCAAAAAGCTTTTTCGTATGGAATGGGTCATATACTTGGTGTCAACCTTGCCCCATTCGTCAACTATCATACCATCAGACACAATTACCACGGCAGCCGTGTTGATGGTTTGAGAATACGCTTTGGCTTCAGCCAGTTTGCCGGAACAAAAGCCGAGCTTTTCAGGGTTTTCCGCTATGTCCCATGTCTCGCCGGGAAATCTTTCAGGTCTGGCACATGATGACAGCAGAACGAAAATGAAAACAACCGCTAACAAACTGTTGGTTCTTATTGAAAATTTGTTCATGATTTAATGGTTTTAAAAGTTATTGGAATATCTGCGTTAATCAGCGGGATCAGCGGGATATTATTTCCCGCAGATTGCGCAGATTATCGCTGATCGATCTGGTAGCTTATGCCTTAATATAATTATAAATTATTTACCTTTCTGTAAATGCTGTTTGAAATATCAGAAGTATTGAAATTTACAAGTATTGCAAGCTTTTTCCCGGACAATTTTAAATAAGTTAAAACTATTTTATGATGTACTTCTGTAAGTTGTTCAATGGATTTTACTTCAATTATTACCAAATCATTTACCAAAATATCAATTCGAAATCCAATATCCAAACTATTGTTTTCATAAATTACAGGAACTGGTACTTCTTTTTTGATATTTAAGCCTTCTTTTTTTAATTCATATATCAAAGCTGCTACATAAACAGATTCAAGCAGACCGGGTCCCAGGGTATTATAAACTTTAAAAATTGCACCTCTGATCAAGTAAGATATTTCGTTTTCGGTCATTTTAGTTTAAGGTTTTATGGGTTAATTATTAATTAATCTGCGTCAATCAGCGGGATCTGCGGGATATTTTTTCCCGCAGATTGCGCAGATTATCGCTGATTTTTATTCTGTAACGATCACACCTTCCCCTGTTTGAAATATCATATCTTCGTTGCCGATATAAGGTCTGTCCCATACACCGCCGATTTCTCTGTCCATATCGAGCGGGTATAAATATTGCCCGCCGTTGACATAATTTATTTTTGTAATATCAGCGGGTCCCCAGCCGGGTACTTCTATTTTGATTATTGTTCCGGGATAATTTTCGCCGGCGATTCCGGTTTCGTAATATCCTCTAAAGAAGTGCACCCTTGTTTTATGTACCACTATATCGAGTTCTTCAAATTCAATACCAACCCTTTCATGCCATTGGGGTGTTGTGATTTGCATGAGTGTTGGTGTTACTACTATACGGTTGTTGTTTCCGAAGAGCAGTACGATGTATCTATCGTCAATAAATTCTATGACAGCGTTATCAAGCTTAACCGGTTCACCCGAGAACTTATCCGTTATTCCTCCCACTTTTACAGGTCCGGTATTATCGCCCTGCCGGAGGTTGCCGGCGTGTATTTTTTCGAAAAGCTCTTTATCTGCCAGTGTTCCAATGGCAAAATTGGCGGCATTTTGTTTTATCAGCTCGTGGGTTATCCATGTTGCACCGCCTGTACGGTCGCACCCGTCGGCAATAACCACAGGTGTTTCGTTATTTGTCACGGCTTCCAGTGCCTTATTCACACCCTTTTCGATGTCGTATATATCTTTGAAAACAAAGTCTTCGCGGTGTTGCCAGAAGAACTCGTTCATGTCGTCGGCTATGTGGTTGGCGAGCTCTATGTCGTTGTTGGTAACCACATATATTGATGCGCCGTTATTTGGCACGTCAGCATAAGCAAATCCGAAGTTTACCGACACATATACGTCTTTTTCGCGGTTTTCCCATCTTCTGGCACGTTCCATGATTTCGCGGGCGGGATAGCGCACGGTACCCTGAAAGAAGCTGGGTGTTATAACCCCCGGTTTACGTGTTGCCACGACGGGTTTGTATGTTCCCTGCAGTGCCCTGATCATGACGTCGGCGGCACGTTGCCCCATTAGTGTGGCGTCATAGTGAGGGAAGCGTTTTACTGCAAACACGGCATCGGCGGCATCGTCGGCAACCAGCTCGGCATCAACACATGCATGCAGGTCGAGCGTTACGGTAATGATCGCTTCCGGGCCAAGAATTCTGCGTACCATACGAGCCAGCTCTGCTTCAGGACGCGCAATGCCGGCAACTGCCATACTGCCGTGAACAGCAAGATGTATGCCGTCAAAAGGCCCCTTGTTCTCCAGATCATCTTTCATCAAACCGGTAAAATATTCCCACACCTCCATTGAGTTCCAGCTGCGTGAAGTGCCGCCAACAGGCATGCCGGCAGGCGAAGTTATTCCTATCAGCTCTACACCACCATATGCAGCCATACGCTCCTCAAAGCCGTCAATATATCCATAGCCGCTGCCACCACCCAGGATCTTATCAGTCGGATCACCCGTGGCAAACCAGTCTTGCAAACCCGCAGGATCAGGACAATAAGTGCAGGTTTCATGAACAAATGAAAAAACAGCAATGCGCCAGGCCTCCTCTCGCAACGGGACTGTTCGTTCAGATACAGGCTGAGAAAAAGAGGCGGAAGTATTAAATAAAAAAACACTCAGAATAAAAGATACAGTAAAGTTTTTCATGACCGGTTTAATTATGTTAATTGCTGAATAATAGACGCTTGAAACCTTAAACAAATATATAATATTTCAGGCTTTTTTGTTGTTTTTTCCTGAAAAACTTGCATATTTGAAATGGTTTTGACGTGAACCGAAAAATATAAAATACAACAGATAATAAGGTTTGGGTAGATTAAAAAAGGCATTGCAAAAGTTAAAGATGATTGTGACATTATGATTGACCAGTTAAGAGCAATTGACAACAGACGGTTGATTAAAAAAGTTGGAGAATTACCGGAAGAACTTGCTGAAAAAGTCAAGGAGAACATCAAAATTGTACTTGATACATACTGAATAAGGAATAAATATTACAAGTAGTATTTATTTAATTACAGGACAAGTTTATGAACACTTTAAAAAAAGTTTTAAACACATGAAAAGTATTTTTATTTTATTTACGTTTAATCTGTTTGTTTTACAGCTTTTTTGTGGTGAATTGACAGAGCGTCTTGACAGTATGATGAATTTATATCATACTGTCAACAATTTCAGCGGTTCGGTACTTGTTGCAAAGGACGGGGAGGTTTTGTATTCTGACGGATTTGGTTATGCCGGTATCGAGCATAATATTCCCAACGCGCCTTCGATGAAGTACAGGATTGCTTCCATTTCCAAACAATTTACCTCGATGTTGGTTTTACAGATGGTTGCTGAAGGGGAACTTTCTCTTGATTCGACTGTCAATACATATATTGCAGACTATCCTGAACCTCAAGGCAATAAGATAACCTTGCATCATTTGCTGTCTCATACTTCCGGTATGCCTCACTATGCGGGCATTCCGGATTTCTTTACAAGGTATGGGCGTTTACAGTTTTTGCATCGCGATTTCGTTGAGTTGTTCTGGGATTTGGATTTACTGTTTGAGCCGGGCGAGGAATTCAGTTACAGCAGTTTCGGTTATTATCTGTTGGGATATATTCTGGAGGAGGTTTCGGGGAAATCTTTTCCCGATTTATTGAATGAGCGGATATTAGAGCCGCTGGGCATGGAGAATACCGGTGTTGAGGACCACCGACGTATATTGATGAAACGTGCTTATGGTTATAATTTTCTTCTTGACGGTTTTGAGCGTGCGGAGTTCAGGGATCTTTCGACTGCATTGGCAACCGGCGACATGTATTCGACGCCGGAGGATATGGTCTTATGGGAACGGGCTTTGCTTGAATACAGTTTGCTTGATAAGGATTACCAGGATTTGAAGTTCAGTCCGAATCTTGACGATTACGGTTACGGCTGGCGCACCGGATATCTTGAAGTTCATGAAAACGACAGTGTATATTATCATCAGCACACGGGCGGTACCAACGGGTTTACAAGTATAGTCATACGTTTTCCCGCCGATGGTTATTATATCGTGGTTTTTTGCAACACCCGTCCGGCTGAGATAAGACCCGTAAAACGCAATATTGCCCGATTGTTGTATGGTTATGATTTTGAGTTTTTGCCATCAATAACTCTGGCGGCTGCCAGGATATTGGAAAGCGAGGGTATGGAGCCGGCTTTGGATTATTTGCGTGAATTTTCCGAAGAAGAGGAAAAGTTCGAGAAGCTCAGCTATGGTGATGTAGCAAGGATAGGCAGGGATTTATTGCGTTTGGAACGCACCGGAGAGGCAATAGCTTTACTTGAGGTTGGAACAGAACTTTACCCCGAAAAGGCTGATGCTTATGTGATGCTTGGTGACGGCTATCACGCAAAAGGCAAGAAAGAAGAAGCCATTAAGTCGTATGCAAAAGCTTTGGTGCTTGACCCGGAACATAGCGGTGCATTGCGAAGAATTCAGAGATACTGATATAAAATCTCAAACTCCGGGTTTTATAGAAATGAGTTTTATTTAAAAGGCTTTGTTATTTAGTAAAAAATAGTTTGTCACTTCTGTCCGGATATAATTAATTATAGCCACTAAGACTCAAAAACTCAAAGCTTGTATTGAACGAAGTGAAATAACTCTAAGAACCAGACAATCAATACTATCAGCTTTGTGTTTCTTAGTGTCCTGGTGCCTCCTATATAACTCTTTCTAAATCGCTGACTTACAGTATTTTTTATCACAGTGTTGAAGCTGCTTTTTTGCAAAGTTATCTGTTTTTGAGGTTTACAGCTCAACATTCCCGAATACTCCTATATAACTATTTCTAAGTTTTTATGTGCTTTTCTTTCCACTTTCCTATTTTCCATTACCATTTTCCATACTATTTTCCATTTTCACATAACTTATTTATTTCGACGCTAACATAATGCTAAGTTTCATAAATTAGCGTATGTATTATCTCCTATATAGCTCTTTTTATTAAAGTTATCTGTTTTTAAGGTTGGAGGGCAACACTCCCGAATACTTAGTGGCATAAAATAAATGTCAACATTAACACCAAAACCAGTCAAATTTAAATAGAATTGTTATCAATATTGATATCCATACGTTTCAAAATATTTTAACCGGACAGTAGTGATAGTTTGTAATTGCAGGGCTATTTTCTTCCGAAATCTGCCGGTATTTCACCCCAGGCGGCAGTTTCCCATTTGAGAAGCTTGTTTTTCCATTGGTTTTCCTGCAGCCATTTTTCGGCGCGTTTTATCAGGTTGAAAAGTTCTTTGTTATGGCTTTGCTCAACTATTTTGGTATTAGCCTTTTTTTGGTAAACCCATTTGATGGCTGTATTGCTGTCGGTATATATTGGAGGGTTTATGTTGTGTTTTTTGCAATGGGCCAATGCATGAACAATAGCAAGAAACTCACCGATATTGTTGCTTCCGCCTTCAAATGGTCCCTTGCGGAAAATTACTTCACCGGTTTTTGTATTGACACCCCGGTATTCCATCTTTTTATTTACCATGTTGCATGCGGCATCTACAGAAATGCTTTTCATTATTGGCATGCCGACCTTTTTCAGCAACTCTTTATCAACATTTTTAACCGGTGCGTTTTTGCCTATATGCATATTGGGATCTTCTTCAAAAGCTGATTTTGCAGATTCAAGGTCAGTAAATGCCTTGTATACAGCTCCTTGGTAGCCATGGATTTGATTCCTGCATTCATCCCAGCTTTTATAAACTCCGGGGTTATGTCCTTTCCAGACAACGTAATATTTCTTTTTAGACATGCTCCTGTATAACTCTTTTTTGAATTATCTGTGGTTAATAAATAAATTTTTGCCCTTTATTTATTTTTCTTTTCTCTGAATGCATCCCATCCTTGTGCCCGGAGTTCTGCAACATTTCCGGAAACGGTAATTAGTTTTGTACCTTCGCTTTTGTTGGTTATATGCCCTATAATTGAAATTTCTTGTTGGTCTTTTATCTTTTCATAGTCTTTTTGATTGATAGTAAACAGCAGTTCGTAGTCTTCACCTCCGTTAAGTGCAAATGTAGAGGGGTCTATTTTAAACTCATGTGCGACATCAGCTGTCATTTTATCCAGGGGAAGTTTTTCTTCATAAACAGAGGCTCCACATTCCGAATTTTTACAGATATGTATTACTTCGGATGCCAGTCCATCTGAAATATCAATCATTGAAGATGGTTTGATATTTCTTTCTTTAAGTAACTCAATAATATCTTTCCGGGCTTCGGGTTTTAATTGTCTTTCAAGGACGTAGCTATAATCTTTCAGGCTTGGTTGCATGTCGGGATTTGCTTTGAACACCTGTTTTTCTCTTTCAAGTATCAGCAGTCCGGCATAAGCTCCGCCCAGGTTGCCGCTGACGCAAATAAGGTCGTGTTCTTTAGCGCCGTTGCGGTATGTAACCATGTCGGGGGCCACAGAACCCAACGCTGTAATAGATATAAAAAGACCGGCTTTACTTGCTATTGTGTCACCACCACCAAGGTCAAGTTCATACTTTTCGCATGCAAGCTTTATCCCTTTATAAATTTCCTCAAGTGCCTCAAGCGAATACCGGCTTGAAACTCCTATCCCGGCAAAAATATGTGTTGGTGTACCGTTCATTGCATAAATATCTGACAGGTTGGCCGTTACAACTTTATAGCCAAGGTGTTTCAATGGCGCGTAGGTAATGTCAAAGTGCACTCCTTCAGAAAAAATATCTTTTGTAATTATGGTATAAAGCCCTCCTGTATCAATTATCGCTGCATCATCTCCAATACCCATTATGGTCTTTTCGTTCCTGCTTTTGAATTTGCTTGTCAGGCGGTCTATTAAACCAAACTCGCCCAGCTCGGATATGTCGGTTAAAGTCTTTTTGTTTTTTGTCATATAGTAGTTGGTATTGTTTTTCGTTTTTTTGTGAAGCTTTAGTTATTGTTATCATTCATGATCCTTTTTTGAACATTGATAGCTTCTTTGTGAATCAAGTTAAGCAGTTCATTTAAGAATTCTTTGTTTATACCTAGTTTCAATCCTGTTTCTTTCCTGTTGTGAATAATGTTGTTCCATCTTTTAATTTGCAATATGGTGATTTTGTTGTTTTTTTTCAAATAACCAATATTTTTTACCACATTCATTCGTTCGGTCAATGCTTCAAGAATTTTATAATCGACCATATCTATTTTTCGTCTTAATTCTGCCAGTGTATCTGTTATTTCTTTTTCCGAACTTGTGGTTTTTCTTATTTGGAGTTTTTCAATTATTTTTTTCAGTTTTATGGGTGTAATTTGCTGATTTTTATCGCTAAGAGCTTTACCTGGGTTAATATGGCTTTCTATCATCAGTCCATCCATATCAAGGTCAAGGGCGTATTGAGCTACTTCTTTTATCATTGTGCGGTTTCCGCATATATGGCTTGGGTCGCAGATTACGGGCAATTTTGGGAATAATCGTTTAAGTTCTATAGGTATTTCCCACAGCGGTGTGTTTTTATACTTGGTTTTATTCCAGGTGTTGAAACCGCGATGGATAGCTGCAAGTTTATCAATTCCTGCTTTGTTTATTCTTTCCAGGGCGCCAATCCAAAGTTGCAGGTCGGGGTTGACGGGATTTTTAATCAATACAGGGATATTTGTGTTAGTGAGGGCTTCGGCAAGTTCCTGTATTGAGAATGGGTTTACAACGCTGCGTGCACCTATCCATATTATGTCAACATCGTATTTTAAGCATAATTCAACGTGTTTTGGGCGTGCAACTTCAGCAGCAACAGGCATTCCGGTTTTTTCTTTCACTTCCTTTATCCATGATAAAGCTTTTTCACCATGTCCCTCAAAAGAATTTAGCCTGGTGCGTGGTTTCCAGATACCGGCTCTGAAAGCTGTAACCAATCCGGTTTTTGCAAGAGCGTCGGCAGTGGAAATCAACTGCTCCCGGCTTTCAGCACTACAAGGTCCGCTTATTAATAACGGCCGACTGCTTGCGGAAAGCCAATTGCTCATTGGGATATTTTTGATTTGTGACATTTAGATAATGTTAATGACAGTGCTACTCTTAACCACAACCCTGATAATTAAATGCAAAGATAAAACAGATAAGAACAAAAGGGGAAAAATATTGATATTCAATGAGCTTTATTTGTTTTTATAAAGGATTATATGTTTTAAATTCCGGGCTGTATTTGCAATCAACAAAACCGTTATAAAAATTAAAATAATTATTAAAAAATATTTTAATTTAAAATTATTAAATTTGCTTTTGATTGTTTGGAAAAATGGAAGAATGTTTTTTGATAAATATTGAAGGATGTTATTTTTGTGATATAAAAACCCGGGTTTGAAAAAAAATATTTCTGTTTTGATTAATATTAAAGAAATAGAAAAGCGATTGAACCAATTTGAAGCTGATGGTAAAAAGTTGTTTACCACCTCATCTTTTCAAACTCACAGTATTGTCTTATTACATATATTGAGCCGTATAAACCCGCGTATTCCGGTTTATTTCATTAACACCGGTTTTCATTTTCCCGAGACGATACAATATAAGGATGTTATAGCTGAATTATTTGGTCTTGAGGTTATTAATCTTTATCCCAATGTTCCAAAAAGTTTTCAGACTGATTCTGGCGGTAATCTATTGTTTACATTTGATCCGGATTATTGTTGTTATTTGAACAAGGTACAGCCGATAGATGCTTTACTTGAAATGTATGATGTTTGGGTAAATGGTATCAGGGCTGATCAAAGTTTGCATCGTGGTCAGCTTTCTGTTTTAGAAAAGACAAATCATGATACAATCCGTTATCATCCTTTATTATATTGGAAACAAAGCGAGGTTGAAGCTTATATACTTCATCACAGGCTTCCTGTACATCCATTGGAAGCACGTGGATATAAAAGCATTGGTTGTGAACCATGCACAAGGCCGGCTGAAAATCCCAATGACAGAAGTTGCAGATGGTTTGGATTAAATAAAACCGAATGTGGGTTGAATTCGGAGTTGTTGAAGAAAAAGAAGATACGTATTTATTCTGAATCAGATATGTAAATATGGTATTTTAAAAATATATTGCAAAGTTAAATATCGGATAACGAAAAATATTATATGAATATATTAATTACCGGTGGTGCCGGATATATTGGCAATGAATTGGTATTTGAGCTTATTAAAGACCCGGCAATTGATAAGGTTATTGTTTATGATAATCTTAGCCGGAAAAACTATAATCTTTTTCTTGACAAGCGTTCTGAACACAACAAGATAAAATTTATTAAAGGTGAATTATTGGATTCGCGAAAGTTGCGCCAGGTATTGGAAGGTATAGATGTGGTTTATCATCTTGCGGCGATAGTATCAACGCCATATGCCACTGAAAATTCACATCTTTTTGAGCAAATAAATCATTGGGGTACTGCCGAGCTTGTTTATGCCCTGGAAGAAAGCAAAGTGTCGAAAGTTATTTATTTAAGTACCACTTCAGTATACGGGGCATCAGAAAAGATGATAGATATCAATACGGCTCCTGACCCCAAGACATTTTACGGAAGCAGTAAGTTGCGTGGAGAAGAGCACTTAATGCGATTGTTTGACCGTATAAATACATATATCATACGTTGTGGTAATGTTTATGGATATAGCCCTAGTGTTAGATTTGATGCAGTTATAAACCGTTTCATGTTTGAAGCAAATTATATCGGACGCATTCAAATAACCGGAAATGGAAAACAAAAAAGAGCTTTTATACATGTTGATAAAGTGGTAAATCTTCTATCTAATCTGCTTAGAAAAGATTTGCCTTCAGGGATATATAATTTTTCAGATCATAATCTTTCAATTCAATATATAGCTGAATTAATACGTGATATTTATCCCGGGCTTGAGATGATTTTTGTGAATCAACACCTGGTTATGCGTGAAATAAAAGTGAAACCGGATAAACGTATTATGAAGCTGCTAACCTTAAAACCATTAACAGTCAAAGAGGAATTAATTAATTTTAAGAACAGTTTTTCTTTTTCGTCATGTATCTGATTAATAGTAAACCGTAAGCCTTATTTTTTATTGTAACATAAACCTAAGGCTTATGCCTCCGTGTATGTTGGATGTCGGGAACTGGTTTGAAATATAAGGTTCAGTAATTATTTGGTCGTAGAAAAACCTTAAGTTCAGAAGTGGGCTGACCTGGTAGTCGGCAGAAAAGTTTATCGAATAGCTTTGTTGACCTGCGGATGGGATGTTCTGCTCTTCCATTATCTTACGCAGGATTGTTTGGTTATCACGGATTGCAAAGTTAAGCCTTAGCACAAGGTCGCTTTCAACACGTTGACTGCCGCGAGCCTGTAAAATGGTAAAAGCAAGGTTTTCAAATCTGTAGCCTGTGCCAATTATTATTTCTTTTGTAGTAATATCGGTAATCTGGTTATTTGCAAAGCTAAGGGATATATTCCTGGAATGACGGTATTCAAACCGTGTCATCAGGTTGTTTAGCCATGTCATGTCAATATTAATAAGCGGATTGAACCGTTCGATTATTGACACATGCCCTATTTCATGTTCGGGGATAAAGTTTCCGGTAAATTCTTCAATGGCGATAGGGTCTCCATGTTCTTTATCAGCACGATAATTGATGTTGCTTTGGAATGCGCCTATATTGAAAGTGGAATTATAGCCATGCGATATTGTTATTGATTTGAAATATCTTCTGATAAAATCTAACCTTGTAAGGCCATTATAGGTCAGTTGCCAGTTTGGATATGGGATTTTCATAAACGGGCTTAAAGGAGAATCGGAAGGGTCTTGTCCGCCATATGTAGCAATAAATGAACCTATAAGCACTTCCTGTGAGTTAGGCCCATATCCTGTGGGGTATCCTGTCGTATCACAGAAGCTGCCGTCCCAGTTTTTATTTTCCCGCGCCAATCGCAGAGCAATATCAAACCTGTTATCTTTGAAATTTTCAAAGTTTTCGGAAGTATGATAGCGTTCATCTACGGTTTCAAAAATTGTACCTATTGAAAGGAATGAGATGCTGAAGCTGCCTGTTTCCATATAGCTGTATGATTCTAAATTTCCCAATGAGTCAACCATGAAGTATTCGGACTCTCCTCGTGTAGTATTTCGCAGAGCATTAAAATCGATTCTCAGATCGGGTAAAGGTTCAAAATTAGCCCGTGCCGAGATATTCTGCATATAACTGGTTATGTAAGGTGTGTTCATCATGGTATCGGGAATAATCCAGCCTTCGGTGGCTGCTTTATATCTGATGTCTTCCTGGCTGCCAAATATAAAACCGAATCCGGGTGCGTTTTTATCCCAGTTTTGCCCCAGGTACTGCGGTGAATGTTGAAACCCGGGTAATCTTGTGCCACTGCTTTCCGAATAGTTTAGCGATGCGCTTCTAAGCCCCATCATAATCCGGGCAGTACCTTCAATTATTGTCCTGAGAAAATTTGTCGGTTCATCGTCATCATCGTCACCAGGTCTGTCGGAAGGCTGGCTTCGCCCTCCGGATCTTTGTTGGCCATTTGTGCTTGTCTTTTGGTTTATTTCGCGTAAAAAGTCAATTTTATTATAAAGGTTTACAAGGTTAGCATTAACATTAAGGCTTTTAGTGTTAGCATTTTCTATGGTATTTCCAAGCTCTTTGGCTGATAACGGAGCCGCCTGCCAGTCGTAATTGGCCGTGTATCTGGCATTGGCATTGACCCAATCAAGCAGAGGCAACTTGTTTATTGGTACGTTGTATGACAGCTCAACTTTTTGGTTGAAGAAGGTTGTTCTTCCCAGGTTCATTACGTTTTGTAAAATAGTATCACGTATTTCATGGTAATTTTCATCACTTCTGTCAATACGACCCGGAGGCTCATCAATACGTGCATTGTTCATTGCAGAATATTCAAGTTTTAAATTTCTTGTCAAATCCCATCTCAGATCATAGAAACGATCCCAGATATAATTTTTGACATAATTGGGTTCAAGTATGATAATGCCTGCACTTTTATTTCGCATCAATATCTCATTATAATCGCGTTGAATCTCAGTGCGAAAAGAAAGCATTGAGGGCATGTAGTAAAAATTAAAATCTTGAATGATTTTAAAAACATTATGCCTCAAAAATTCTACATTTGATAAGGGCGTAATATTTTCCGGAGATGTTGAAAAATTATAACCAAAGCCTCCTTTCCAATGTTTGAATCGGTCATATTCAATATCTATATTTCTTGAGTATATTTCGGTATAAGCATAGCTGAAGTCGAAATTTTCAATATCCCATAATCTTGGGGTGGCACCTCTTGCGGTTCTGGTCTTGGATACATTTGTAAAGTTAATGCTTTTATGACTTGTAAAATCCTGTGCCAATCTCATTATGGAATCTCTTTCTTCCTGGGTTTCGTATGAATCCAGGTCATCATCTAACAGAATATCAGGGTTAAGCGGGTTGTACTGTGGGTTACTTATTGCTTCGGAGTAACTTAAATGCATTGGAATCCTTAATCCGAAGTCTTCAGGGAAGAATTTTCCAAGTTCCAGGTTTGTTGCGATATCATAAGAAGTATATTGATCTATTTGTCTTTCGCCAACCCTTTTTTCTATTGAGCCATAACCGGGTGTGCTTATCATTCCTGCCAAAGTTAAATTTCCGAGGTCGGCAAGTGATGCATTTATTCTGCCTGATGCAGCATAACCGCCCTGGTCTTCGAAATCGTATAACCTAAGTTCATTGACCCATATTTCTGCGGATTTGGGCATTCCGTCATTACCAGGATCGTTAATTGTTTTTTTAGGATTACGAATGCCAATCATAATTACTTTTACGTCACTTAAAGTAGGTGTGCCGATAATTGTTATTCTGTTATCACCGTCGAATGTTGAATAAGGTCTGTTAATTGAAACACCTGAATTTGGTTGGCGTGAAAGAGAATTTCGTTCTAATTTTAGTTCCTGTAGTTTTTCAAGATAAATATCTAATTCGTTTTCTTCCGGCCAGACTTCACGTGGGTGGTGATTACCCCATCGCGTAACTTCCATTGGCACCTCATATTCATAATAATTTTGGGTAAAATCGGTTCCTAATCGAATAAATACAGTCAACTCACCGTCTTGAAGATTATCTTCTTCGCCTATTGATTCGGCATGTGCAAACATTCTTACTCTGCGGTATTGTCTCATGTCGAGGCTGGTATTTTTATAAACTGCCCTTGCATCCCCATCTTCCAGATTCCTGATCCTCATGGCAAGCGATTGTTCATTTCGTTGCTGTAATGCAGTAGTTCCTAAGTCCACTTCTCGTTCTATTCCTGGTGGCAAAACGTAATTTATCGGTTGACGGTGAGCATTTTCTTCGATGTTTACGGTAAAAACTTCAAAAGCTGTTTGTTCATCATCAACCGGAAGGTATTCGCCGGGTGATGTCAGTGATCGGTCATAGGTTCTCCAGTCGCCTCTGATAAGAGATAAAGTAGCAAAACGGCAAATAATGGGTTCTTCAAATCCTTTAAAAAACATACGCATAAACCGGATTGATTTGAAATTCTGTATGTTGTTGATTGCTTGCCGGTCGGGATCGCGCAATGGGATTTTAAACTGATACCAACGTATGGTTTCTGTTTCACCGTTTTTAAGCCTCACGGAGGCTTCCCTGGTATCGGCAATGTAGTTTTCGCCTATTTCCATATCCTCGGGGCGTAAGCTGACACGGTATTGAAAATATCTTTCCGATTCGTTAAGTGTACCATCCTTGTTGATATCTTCTGTGTTTGGAATATTTGTTGCAGCAGTTGGATATGGTTCGGGCGACATTTCGGCTGTGGGGCTGTTGCCTTCCAGGCCGTTGTATTGTTTATAGCGGTCAAGTATTGACGTTTCGTTCCGGTCATGCTCTGAGCCCCTGTAATATTTGTAGTTGTCGGCTGAAGGGTCTTCAAACGCCATTTGATATGCCGCGCTGTTTGTTCCATGTATTGCAGCTATTTCTTCGAGGAAATGGGAAAAAAAGTCTCTTTCATCCTCGGTGCTTAGCCCGTCAAGTCCCACATCCTGGTATTGCCTTGATTGCGGATCATTATCGAAGGCGCCTGTTACATCTTGCTGTGTTGGCACTCTTCCCCAAATGGTAGTATCTACGTTAATAACCTCATCATCTATTGGCAGTCCATTTTCGAAACTTTTCCTTCCATCACGTAAAACGTCTTCAGAAACATCTCCAAGGTTAATATAGAGGTCACCACCCGAATGGTCTTCATCATATACAAACGGGTCCATCATCCAGAATTCAATATACTCAACATTTGCAGCTTCGAAGTCGGTGGTGTGCAATCCTCGCATTACACCACCCCATCGTGTTTCCGGGGCATTAAGCGATCCGTCTTGTGCCATACCCTCACTGTAGGGTGATGGGCTTGCATCATAATTGTATGGTCCTCTTTCGCTGGGGTAAAAAGCCATATTTAGTATAGGAATAGGAGCAGGCAAACCGGTTGGGCTTTCTTTATTTGGCCAGATTTCGGTTTCCAGCACTTCCCTGACAAAATGGTTTGATTGCTGATCGAGGTCATTACGTATATGTGCCGGTGTTAAATTGTCATTACGTACAAATAGGGGGTCAATGATATACCATGCAAGTTTTGCAACATTATAACGGAACGCCAGGCCAGTGCCCGACGCTCCTTCGGGAAACATATCTGCCAATGTTTGTTCTTGCGGTGTTGATGCTATATGCCATGACTGGACATTTTTCAGACAAATTAAAGATTTGCTTCCTTCAAAATCATCAATATATGCGGTTCCTGCATGACCGATATGGCGTGAATGACCGGGGATCAAATGTGCAAATTCGCCGTCGAAAGTTATACTTGATGGTGTGGTTGAACTATAAAAAGGAAGTTTATCAAGTATGCGTGTTATTAAAAGCGATTCGGTGGTGTACGTTGTATTCAGCCCCCAGATAGTGTTTGCAATAGGTTCGTCGCCAAAACTTACTTTTTGGGTAAGGGGTCTTTCAGAAAGCCGCATTATAGTTCCGCCGATGTTAAAATCATCACTTATTCTATGGTTTACATGTGCTCCGAGTAATGTTTTGGTTTGAAGGCCAAACAGGTCACTGCTTTCCAATGAAATACGTATGGGTGCTCCTGAATTAAGAATTCCTTCATTGATGATCTGCACCCTGCCCAGGGTGTAGTCCACTGTATAATCAACATTTTCTGTAAGACGGACGCCCCCGGCTGTTACAATGACTGAGCCGGGTGGAATATTCATAGCATCAAGCTGGATTTCGGAACCGGCTTCAGATTTATACATTCCTTCCATGAAAAACCTGTTTTTTTCAGGAAACTGTTGTGCCTCGTATTTTGTTGTTGTATATAGTGAATCGAAAGCATACTTATCACCTAAATTTTCATCTTCAAGGACTTTTCTCAGGTGAGATCCAAAGGGTTCTATTACCGGGAAATAGATTCGACCTGTTGATGACTGGATCGTACCACCTTGCGTGGCAGCATTGTCAATAAAATCAAAGACGCCGTCAGGCACCGGGTCAAGTTGTGTGTTAAGCCTGTCAAGCCCCATAATTCTTATAAGCGGCTCTCCTTGAACCGGACCTTCATTCAAAAAACCTATCGGTACTCCCAGATCTTCACAATCATAAAAAATATTAAACCTGAAGTCTTGCCTGTTGATCTGAAAAGCACCAATATTGTATATGTTTTTCATCATCAGATTCCACATTGGTATATTGGTGTTTACTGATGTGCTTTTCAGCATTTTAACTATAATCGAATTAGGTGCTGATATTTCATTAGAAAATTCACCGACTTTGTAGGTTTTGTCATCACCAATTATAGTATATTCGAAGGCAACAGCCAGTACCTGGTCGGGGTTGAGGGTTTGGTTAAGAGAAATGAAACCCAGCTTGCTGTTAAAAGTATATTCGTTTTCTTTTAGTTTTCTTGCGTTTTCTACGTTTTCGTAATCAATTCCGGATGAAAAATTATAAGGTGGTTGTGAAAGATAATTGCTAACCTGTGAAATATCTCTGATAGGGCTGTCTTTCATCATATTGTAAAGGTCATTAGCTTCATTTGACGGGGGGTGTCCGGGTTGACCTGATATTATTTCATTATACGGGCTTGCCTCTCCAAGGTCAGCAAAGGCAACAATATTACGATTGTCTTCTGTTGCCGCGCCAATATTGGTAACCCAAACTTCCAGGCGGGTTATGTTAATATTTGAACTTACTATTGGTAATGTTGAAAGAGCGTCATCATAATTATCCCTGAAAAATTGACCCAGCAAAAAGTGTCTGTTAGCTTCATATTCATCCGCACGTATTTTAAATTCACTGGTTTGGGCACCCCTTGAGACTTCAATGGTTTGCGTCTGGGTTTTTTGTTGTGAAAAAACACTTGTTATCGTGGTATTGCCGAATTTCCATTGTGTTTTGATGCCAAAAAGCCCCTGGTTGCCTGTTATCAATGTTCCCGGAAGAGGTAAAGTGACATCACCGGCTTCTACAAGTTGCAATATTTCATCTTCTGTTCCCTGGTATTCGAGCTTAAGTTTATTTTCAAAATCAAAAGTGGCTTCAGTATTGTAATTACTGCTTATTCTTATTTTTTCGCCTATTTGTGCGTCAACATTGACCTGTATTTTTTGCTGGAAATCAAAATTTGTTTGTCTCCTTCTTCTTTCGTCTAAGAATGGGTCCTCTCTTTTATTTGACAGAACACCAAAGATAAGTTCTGCAGAACCGGTTGGTCTTATATCTATTGTGCTGCCTCCAAAAATAAGGTCAAACAATTCACTGCTGACATATATTTCGGGTATTATACCATCGCGTCGTTGAAAGTCCTGTGGTTGGGATTTTTCTCTCCAATACCTTTGTAATGCTTTGTTCATATCATATTCGAGATAGTCTTCAAAACTCATTACAACCGGGCGCCCAATGATCATATCACCAACCTTGCGTACTTTGATGTATTGATTTTCTTCAGGGTCGTAAATTATTTCCGTAGTTACATTGGGGGGGTCACCTAAGCTTATTCCTTCGTGAGCGGGTTCTTCAAATACAAATGATGGTAATATCGGATTTTGTTCATCCTGATCTTGTGGAGGATTTTCATTTTCCGGATTTTCTTTGATATTGCCTATATACTTTTTGCTTTCTTCTGAACTTTCCGGGTAACCATGGTTTTCAAAACTGCATAGTGTTGCCTCCAAGAACTTTACAGAAGCCAGGAAAAACAAAGTAAGCAGAATCCAAAAACGTTTCGATTTATGCACCCAATACTTTTTTTAAAACAAACAATTCAGGTTAAGGGTATGAAATAGAATAAGTTTATTTTATAAATTAATAATATTGATACAATCAATACTAAGATTATTACGGACTTTCAACTTGTTTTATTTAACACCCCTATAGTTTTTTTAAAGCCTCTTTTACGAGGGCTTCGGCGGAAAGGTTTTGGCCTTTGCCGGAGCCGGCGATTTTGTCAAGTGCTTTTTGAGCTGCGTTCTTGGCAAAACCGAGCATTACTAAAGCAGATAACGCCTCATTTAAGGCGGTATTGTTTGGAGTTGACAAAAATTCTTCTTTAGTCAGGGGTTCTTTCTTAAAATGGTCTCTTAAATCAACAACTATTCGGTGGGCGGTCTTGTTTCCAATTCCTTTTACTGATTTTAATAGATCCGGGTTATTTTCAATAATGGCATTTTTAATTTCAACAGGTGCATATGATGATAATATCATTCTTGCAGTGTTAGGGCCGACACCCGAAACAGAAATTAGTTCCCTGAATAATTCTCTTTCATTTTCTGTAGTAAATCCATACAGGACATGGGCATCTTCCTTAATGAATAAATGCGTAAAAAGTTTAACATTACCCGAATCGGGAATACGCGAGTAGGTAAATAACGATATGTTGATCATATACCCAATTCCCCCGGAATCAATTATCACATATGCAGGGTTTTTTTCAATAATCTGACCTTCAATATAGGCAATCATTACAAATCTTATTTAGTTATGAAACGATGGTGAGCAAAAGTAATAAAATAACAGAGTTATTTTTATATTCATTTTATTTTCGATATCCTTAAATCAAGAAGCCTTCTGCCGGTTTCAGTTTATTTCTGTCCGGCAGAAGGCTTCCTTTTTCCTCATTGCAGCTTTAATTAGTGCTTGCAAGAAAACGTCAATATCTGCGTTATGCTTGTCTTCAAAAAAGTTATTTACGCCAAGTAAACCCTGTTAAATTTTTTATTTGTATTTATTTAACAGGGTAAACTCCTGTTTTTCAGACTGCGCAACCGAAAAACTGAAAGTTTTGAGCTCATGAGCGAAGGGAATAACCCTTGATCTAGACGTTTTCTTATCAAGCACTTACGAAAGATTATAGTTTTCGTGCAGACACTAATTATCAGAATAATTGAAAAATCAGCTTTTTACTTTATTAATAGCATTTTGCAAAGCTTCATTTATTACACTTTCTGGTGGTTGTTCAATTAATCCTTTTTCAAACAGGCATTGAGTTGATTCCCTGGCATTTTTGATATCAGCGGCAGCCCAGTCGTATGCTTGTTGCCATGTTAATTCTTTTCTTGCGACGCCATCTTCTATTGCTTGCATTGCAACATCGGCTGCTTCAAAAGGAAATACTTCCGATTCATCCATTGTGGCTATGATATTTTCAATGTTAATGCCTCTTTTTTCCGAAAATCGTGCTATTGAATTGGCTGCTGCAATAGCCATGTTATCAGTTATTTTACTTGCCCTGACCATAAGGGCTCCTTTTAAAATTCCGGGGAACCCTACGGAGTTATTAACCTGGTTAGGGAAGTCTCCCCTTCCTGTGGCAACAATATAAGCGCCGGCTTCTTTAGCGGCGTAGGGGTATATCTCGGGAACCGGGTTTGCACAAACAAAAACAATTGATTTATCTGCCATAGCTTCAATCCATGATGGCTTTACAACATCCGGCCCGGGTTTGGACATGGAAATCAGCACGTCAGCATCTTTCATGGCTTCTTCCATAGTATCAATATTATCAGGATTAGTGACCTGGCAAAGTTCCCATTTACGATAAAATCTTTTATCGTTTTCAATATCGCTACGGCCTTTGTTCAATGACCCTTTTGAGTCGAACATTATTGCCTTTGCAGGGTCGGCGCCATAAGAGTTTATGATACGTGCGATGGTTGCATTTGATGCCCCCGCACCATAATAAACAATTTTTACATCTTCAATTTTTTTGTCAACCAGCTTAAGCGCATTGATAAGACCGCCAAGAGTTACACATGCCGTACCCTGGGCATCATCATGCCATACGGGTATCTGACATTCTTCCCTGAGTACGTCAAGTACTTTATAGCAGTTAGGTTGCGATATATCTTCAAGGTTAATGGCTCCAAAGCTATGTTGCAACATTTTAACAAATTCGATGATCTTGTCAGGGTCATTCTCACCTTTTTCATTACGGCTGTCAACACAAATAGCGATACCATCAACACCTCCAAGGTACTTCATAAGAAAAGCTTTGCCTTCCATAACGCCCATGCCTCCCGGAGGGGTACAGTCGCCATCGCCCAATACACGTGTTGAGTCGCTGACAACAGCAACAAGGTTGCCGCGATTTGACAGCTCAAAGGAGGTGTCGTTGTCATCTCTTATGGTTGTAGAAATGTTGGAAACACCGGGTGTGTACCAGGCATTAAACCAGTTGAACCCCGGCACCGGCGCTTTTGGCAAAGTTTGCATTTTGCCGTTATAAAACCTGTGTGCCTTTAACGCCATTTCCTTGTAAAACAATGTTTTGGCTTTAGCTTTTTGCTGTTGAGTTAGATCATCAGGCAGCAAAGATTCCAAATTTTCCAATGAAAGATTATTTTTTATCATTTGGTAAAGTTTTTATATTGTTAGTTATTATGTTTAATTAGTTTCGATAATTTCAAACAGTTCATCAAGTTTTGGTGTAAGAATGATCTCCGTGCGTCTGTTTTTTCTCCTGGCTTCTGAAGTTTTAGCGGGGTCTATCGGCATATATTCACTTCTGCCGGCAGCTGTAATCCTTGTGGGGTCTATATTACCCTGTTTCAGCAATATTTTTACTATTGCCGTGGCACGCATAACGCTCAGATCCCAGTTATCTTGCATGTCGCCGGAGGGAATAAGGGGAACATCATCGGTATGGCCCTCCACCATAATATTAATGTCAGGATTGCGTTCCAGAACTCTTGCCAACTCTTTTAAAGCTTTTATTCCATGAGGGTCAACATCATACTTGCCCGATTCGAACAGCAACCTTTCTTCAAGTGATACATAAACCTTGCCTTTACGTATGTCAACCGAAAGCCCTTTACCTTCAAAACCAAACAGAGCATCGGAAACCCTTTGACGTAAAACATTTACAATAGAGTCTTGCCTGTTAAGTATAGCCTCGAGTTCCGTCAGACGGGCATCTTTAACCTCCATTTCTTTAATCGAGGCTTGTAACTTTTGGTTAAGAGCATCCAAATTTCTCTTTTTTTCTTCAAGTTTACGGGCAATTTTTTGCAACTCATCTTCACGCTGCTGAAGGTCTTTCTGTGTTTCCTGCAAACGTTCCAGTATTCGCTGAGTTTCACTGTATTCACCCTCTAATAATTGTTCGTTTTTATCCAAAAGGATTTGGTAGGTTTGATGCAATTGATCATAATTCCTGCGCAAGCTTCTGTAATTCTCACCTATTATGGTAGTATCCTCTTTTAGAACTTCAATTCTGTTTTCTTTTAAATCTATCTGGCTTAACAGCTCGGTGTTTTTCGTGTGGAGCTTTTCGTTCTCGGCACGCAATTTCTTATTAGCTTCTTCACATTGATCCCGGCGAGCCTGAAGCTCTTCATATTTTTTTGCCGGAACACATGAAAAAGCAATTGCACAGATTATAAGTGATACAATTGCCTGAGTTTGTATAAAAGGTTTATTCATCGGGCTAATGTTTTATGATTATATTATTTTATTACGTTGTAAGTTTTGTACAAAAATAATTATTTACTTAAACCTTTATTAATTTATTACGATTTTTGGTTAATTCTTTTTTTGAGGTGCTATTTTTATCTTTGCTTACAAAATTAATTTGAAAATTTAATCAATGCATACCAACTCCAAATCAAATTAAATGAACTTGACATGCCGGAAATTCACAACAATATCACATTTTACTTCTGAGTTGCCGGAATTGAATTTTGTTTCGATATGAAAGTGAACTTTAAAAATTCTGTTTCACCAGGAGTAACAACATTGAGTCCACTCTAAAAAGTCCAAAAATATTATTTCCCGCAGATTTCGCTGATATACGCAGATTATAAATTCCTGATAATCAATTAAATTTATCAGCGAAAATCTGCGACATCTGCGGGAAAACATTTTTTAGAGTAGTCTCAACATTACTATTGTAAATATGATA
>PWZB01000054.1 GCA_003567625.1 Bacteroidales bacterium
CCGGCAAATTAGCCGACTGCTCGGAAAAAGACCCCGAAAAGAGCGAAATATTCCTCGTTGAGGGTGATTCGGCCGGGGGTACGGCCAAACAAGGACGCGACAGGAACTTTCAGGCTATCCTCCCGCTCAGGGGTAAAATACTTAACGTGGAAAAGGCAATGCCACAAAAAATATTTGATAACGAAGAGATAAAAACAATATTCACAGCATTTGGCGTATCTATCGGAACGGAAGAAGATTCTAAGGCACTTAACCTGGAAAAGCTCAGATATAATAAAATAATCATTATGACCGATGCCGACGTTGACGGAAGCCATATCGCTACATTGATACTTACTTTTTTCTTCAGGTATATGAGAGAATTGATAGAACTGGGCTATATATTTATAGCCACTCCACCCTTATATCTTATCAAAAAAGGTAAGGAGGAATATTATTGCTGGAGCGAGGAAGAAAGAAAGGAAGTAGTTCAAAAATTAACGGTAGATGGAAAAGAAACAGGGTTGCATATTCAACGCTATAAAGGTTTGGGTGAAATGAACGATGTGCAGCTGTGGGATACAACCATGAATCCTGAAAAGCGCAAACTTCGCCAGGTCGATATAGAAAATGCTGCCGAAGCAAACCGTACCTTCTCAATGCTTATGGGCGATGAAGTACCACCGAGAAGGGCATTTATCGAAAAAAATGCCAGGTATGCCAATATAGATGCATGACCTTTATAACGTAAAATATTTATACCTGATCGCTACCGCCTGCTTTCCAGGTATTCTTTAACCTTTTTGTCAAAACCATCTTTAAGGCTGGATATTATGAGATGATTAACAGGGTAGCCGTATTTATCAACCCTGTTTACAGGTAGTACCTTGCGTGATGTGCCTGAGATGAACACGCCATCCATATTTGCAATGTTGGTTTTATGAACCTTTTTCTCGCTTACCGTTATTTTTAGCTCTTTACACAGGTTGATTATATGTTTTCTGGTAATACCCGGCAAAATACAATCAACAGGAGGAGTAATTACCTTGTTATTATTTATGAAAAAGATATTTGAACGGCTGCCTTCGGTTATGTAGCCATCTTTATCCACCAATAGTGCTTCATAAACATTTTGTTCTATTTTGTTTTGTTCAGCACTTGAGCGCAGTGCGCAATCCATGAGCTTAACGTTTGGATTGTCGCGCGTGCCGTTAAATAATGACACCGGCACACCAACCATATATTGCTCTTTGGTGGGATATTTATGAGGTGTTATGTAAATCACAAATAAAAATTCTCCTGTATTGTTACCGGGCAGAAAAACCATCTTAATATTGCCGGTTCCCAGGTTATTTTCCATAATAACCATTTGAACCTGCATTAAGATCTCTTCCTTTTGATAGGGTATGTCAATGTTGCTTAATCGTAAGGTATGTTCAAAACGGTCAAGGTGATCTTCGATAAAAAGCGGTATCCCGTTAACGGTTCTGAACGTCTCATAAAGATAATGCGGTTTCCTTAAAAAGGAATCATCAAACTCAATGTTGTGTTTCAGATTACCATTTAACACATGGAAAACCCCGGTTATTTCGGACATAAATAAATATTTGAAATTAAATTACGTGTTTAAATTACAAGACCCGGGTTGCGGGCTGCCGGCTTATATCTGAAAATTATTTTTTCCTTAAGAGAAAAAATTAAGTTCAAAATAGGCAAAAATATTTTCACCGGCAAATCTAAGACTTTTTTTATTACGTTATTTGATCTTTGCAAGGTCAATCAGAAATGCGTATTCCATTGCTACTTCCCTTAGTCTTTCGAATCTGCCTGAGGCACCTCCATGACCGGCTTTCATGTTTGTATGCAAAAGAATAATATTGTCTGAGGTGTTACGGGTTCTCAGTTTGGCTACCCATTTTGTTGGTTCCCAGAATTGAACTTGTGAGTCATGCAGCCCTGAAGTCACAAGTATATTGGGGTAGTCTTGTTCAGTAACATTATCATATGGTGAATAAGATAGCATGTATTCATAATATTCCTGTTTATTGGGGTTACCCCATTCATCATACTCGGCAGTAGTAAGAGGTATTGATTCATCGAGCATAGTTGTAACGATATCTACAAAAGGAACTCCTGCAATTATTCCTTTAAAGAAGTCGGGTCGCATGTTGGCAACAGCACCAACAAGCAGACCACCGGCACTTGCTCCCTTGGCGAACAATTTTTCCGGCCTGGTATAATTTTTTTCTATCAGAAATTCAGCACAATCAATAAAGTCATAAAAAGTATTTTTCTTTTTGAGCAGTTTTCCGTTTTCATACCATTGGCGTCCCAGGTCCTGGCCGCCCCTGGCATGTGCATAAGCCACGACAAAGCCACGATCGAGGAGGCTGAGATAATTGCTGTTGAAGCGTGGATTGAGACTGGCTCCATAAGAGCCATAGCCAAAAAGCTTGACAGGGTTGTTACCATCCCTTTTCAGTCCCTTTTTATATACCAGGGAAATGGGCACTTTTGTGCCGTCGCGTGCTACAGCATAATAACGGCGGGTTTCGTAATTGCCGGGTTCAAAATCGCCAACCACTTCCTGCTGTTTCACCAGTTCCTGCTCGCCGGTGTCCATATTATAATCATAAACACTATGGGGTGTCGTCATAGATGTATATGTGTAACGCAAAACAGCGGTGTCCGTATTTGGGTTGTGTCCTATCTGTGCCGAATAAGCTTCCTCCTTAAAATAAATATAATGCTCCTGCCCGGTTGATTTGTCAATGATCCTGATATTTCTTAACCCTTTGGCTCTTTCCTGGATTACCAAATGGTTATCAAAAACATCAATGTTCTCAAGCAGTACATCTTCGCGATGTGCTATAACTTCTTTCCAGTTCTCTTTTGAGGTTTTATCCGAACAGGTTTTCATAAGCCTGAAATTAGTGGCATTCCAGTTAGTCAGTATGAAAAACTCTCCTTTATCATGCCAAACACTGTATCGCAGATCTTTTTCCCTGGGATGGAATATCCTGAACATACCATCCTGATTATCTGCGTCAAGAACATGAACTTCGTTGGATAGCGTGCTGTTTGATGATATCACCAGGTACTTGTCGTCTTTGGTTTTGGATATGGAGACATAATAAAAAGTTTCGTCTTCTTCGAAGAAAACTTTAACGGGCTCTGCCTGTACAGCGATGTTGAATTTATAAATACTTTCATACCTGAGGGTTTCTGGATGAATAGAAGTATAAAACAGGGTTTTATTGTCGTTTGCCCATACAACACTTCCGCCACAATATTCAATACCGGTGCCGGTGATTTTACCGGTTTTCATATTTTTTATTTTCACTTGGTATTGGCGGCGACCGAGAGTATCGACGGTAAATGCCACGAGATTATTGTCGGTGCTTACATCATAAGTGGCAATATTGTAAAAAGCATGACCGGCAGCCATTTTAGGTACATTAAGAATTATTTCCTCCTTCGCATCAAGGCTTCCTTTCTTGCGGCAGTAAACTGGATATTCACCACCCTCTTCATAGCGATGATAATAATAGTAACCGTTCTTGTAAAAAGGAGCCGATTCGTCATCTTGCTTGATACGCCCTTTAAGCTCTCTGAAAAGCTGTTTCTGCAAGTTGCCCGTATGCTTCATCATCTTATTCAAATACTCATTCTCCGCTTCAAGATATGCCAGAACTTCAGTATCTTCGCGTTGATTCATGTAATAATAGTAATCAATGCGTGTATCACCATGCATTATCAAATGCTTTTCCTTCATCTTTGCCTTTGGCGGCTCAATGTGGGTCTTTTCTGCTCCCGGAGTACAGTTTTGAAATAATATTAAAGATGCTGCCATAGATGTTAAAATTATTTTTTTTTGCATTACTGTTATTTTTTATCCGAATTATAGGTTTATTGTTTAGTTTTGAGAATGATAGAGGAACCTGTAGGGCAGGTGTGCATCCTGTCCTGCATAATCCACGCCAATACGTTTAGTTGTTATAATATCATCTTCCCTGGTATTGGCACCTTGGTCTTCCAGCCAGATTTCATTTCCAGTAAGAGGTGTTTTATCATGTGATGTATTGATCCCAAGGGCTTTTGTAACTTTGCCCGGCCCCTGAAGAGAATTATTTGATATCTTGTCATAACCGGTACGTTGCTTTATTTTTTCTATCCCGTGTGTGGGTATTACACCTCTTATAAGTATAGCATGTGGGACATTTTTCTTATTTGTTATGATGTTGAATAATGCGTGGATCCCATAGCAGAGGTAAACATATGCTATTCCGCCTTCCATGAACATTGTGCGGGTGCGTTTTGTCAGCCTGTTGTTGTATGCGTGCGATGCTTTATCATAAATTCCGGCATAGGCTTCCGTTTCGCTTATGATACCACCGGTAATTACTCCGGAGTTAAATTTTGTGAAAAGATGTTTACCGATCAGCTTGCGGGCAAGCATTATTACATCATCCTGCAAATAGAATTGTTGTGGAAGCAGCATATTTAAAATAATAATGCAACCACCTTGTTGTGGTTGAATTTAACAATAGCATTGAGTGTGCTAAAGTGTTTTTTCAATAATTATCTTATCTGATGTTATAAATCTCTTTAATATGTTTTTCATCTTATTTTTTTAATTGTTTAAGTTGTTTTTTTATTTGATCGCGCTGTTTTATCAGTTCTTCGTTTTGTTTTTTATTTTCAAGCTCTATAAGTTTTCTATTGGTAATATCGGTGGCGATATATATTATTTTTTCAACTTCGCCATACATATTTTTAACGGCAGTGAATGTGCCGTGCAGCCATTTTTCTTCGCCTGATGCTTTGAAAAATTGAAGCTGGCTTTCATAGGGTATGCCTTTAAGGATTTTTTTCCAGGCACTTTTCAGGTATTTCAGGCTATCTTCTTTGAGAAGGCGTAAAATGGTTTTGTCTTTTAAATCTTTTGGTTTAAACTCAAGCGTGTTAAGGAATTTCTGGTTAGCGTCTATAAAATATCCTTCTGTGGTGAAGCTTGCTATGTGGTTTGAAAGGTTAATGGCGTTTAATTGTCTTTCATGATCGAGGGTCTTTTTCTTTTGTTGGGTGATGTCAATTCCAAGGAATAGTATTTTATCAATGCTTTCATCTGGGTTTCTCACGCATGTATAGGTAGCTATCAGCCATATGTCGTTTCCTTGTTTTGTTACATGCTTCATGTCACCTTCAAAGTGTTTGCCGCCTATGGCAAGTTCATCCCATATTTTTAAAAACCAGTCTTTATCTTTTTTGTTGATGAAAGCAGATATATGATTGCCTTCAGCTTCTTTGAGGCTATTATATTCGAGTTTGTTGATGAAAAGGTTATTTGCATATAATAGTTTTCCACTTGTATCGTATTCTGCTCTGACAAGGGTGCTATTTACGGCATTGGTAAAGTTGGTCAGCATTTCGCCTTGCCTGGCGGCTTCTTCTTTGGCAATATTAAGCTCTTCGAGGTTTTTACGCATTTCGTCTTCCTGTTCTCTCAGTTTTTTTTCTTTTTCCTGTGATTCTTCCAAAAGCTTTGCAGTGTGAAGGTTTACTTTTATGCTTGAGACCACGGATGCAATGGTTTCGGCAAGTTTTTCAACAAACTCTACCTGGTGTTTTTCAAATTTTTTCAAAGAAGC
>PWZB01000071.1 GCA_003567625.1 Bacteroidales bacterium
CGTGATAATGGTTGATAGGTTGAGTGGTTTTATGCCTGCAAAGGGCAAAGAGCAGAATGCATAGAGCATAAAGCATAGGGCTGGAAGCATAGCCAGGAAGAGTGTGACGTATTTGAGGTTTTGTATTTAGGGTTGACAAATATCCGTTGCCTGTTACAATAATATCAGAATTAATAATACCAGGTTTGTTAATCATGTAAATTATTTTATAGGAGAGTTTTGAATAAGCCTGAAATTATAAAATGAATTATAAAAAATTACTGCCGAGCGGAGCGAGACAACGAACACAATATAATTAAACACTCTGTGAGTAAATTCCAAAACACAAATGGCCACCGAGTAATTTAGCGAGTTCGGTAGAGTTTTGATTATTGTTCACAGATTTATTATTTAATAAGTGTTCACGAGCTTGCAATGTTACTCCCTTCGGTCGTGGTCTCCCGTTGGTCGGCACGCTCGGTTGTTTTTTGTTATTTATTCAATTTAAAAATATAAGATAACTTTTATTCGAATGGATCGTAGTAGCGAAAAAATTTATAAAGAGGCGTGCAATGTTTTAACAGGGGGTATTAGCCGGAATACAGTGTATCGCAAGCCTTATCCGAACTATGTTAATTATGCCTCCGGCTGTCGTATTAATGATATTGACGGAGTAGAACGAATAGATTTTGCAAATAATATGGCTGCCTTGATTCACGGGCATGCTTACCCTCCTATTGTTGATGCGGTAATTGAACAATTGAAAATCGGCACCGCATATACGATGGCATCTGAAACGGAAGTAACTTTTGCACGTCATTTATGTGAAAGGATAGATGGAATAGAAAAAATTCGATTTGTGAATTCCGGTACGGAGGCTGTTATGACTATGATAAAAGCTTGCCGGGCATATACGGGTAAACCTAAAATAGCAAAAGCTGAAGGAGCTTATCACGGAACTTACGATTTTGCTGAAGTAAGCCAATTCCCCGATCCATCAACCTGGGGAGATATTGATAAACCCAACAGCGTCCCTTTGGCCTATGGTACTCCTAAAGGTGTGCTTGATGATGTGATCATCTTCCCTTATAATGATATCGAAAGAACAATAAAAATTTTAGATCAATATTCGGATGAAATAGCCTGCGTATTGATTGACCCAGTGCCTCACAGAGTTGGCCTTGTATCGGGCACCCAGGAGTTTATCAAAGCCATATATGACTGGACACGAAAAAATAATGCTTTGATGGTGTTTGATGAAGTTGTTACTTTAAGAGTTAGTTATGGCGGAGCTCAGGAAAAATACCCGGTAAAACCCGACCTTACAGCATTAGGGAAGATTATTGGCGGAGGTTTTCCGGTTGGTGCTTTAGGCGGCAAACAAGATGTTATGAAAGTACTTGATCCACGCGAACCTAAATTGCTTTTCCCCCATTCCGGCACTTTTTCTGCAAACCCTATTACTATGACAGCCGGTTATATTGCAATGAGAGACTTTGATAAGTTGGCGATTGAAAAACTAAATGCATTAGTAAACAAGGCAATAAGCCAAATAGAAGAAGTTGTTAGAATTGCTAATGTTCCTGTTTCAATAACAGGAGCCGGGTCAATGTTTCGTATTCACTTAAAACCAACACCTCCCAGGACATACCGTGAAGCACATCAAACGCCTGAAGCTAAAAAGGTTTTAAACGAATTGCTCGACTTCATTTATTATAAAGAAAAAATGTTGTTGATCAATACTCTTGCTTGTATGTTTTCAACAGCACTTACGCAAAATGAGGTGGATAAATTATCTGAAGGCCTGTTGAGAGCTTTTAAAGAATTAAAACCTAAAATAGAGAACTTACAAAAACAATAAATCATGCAGAATGCATATATATGTGATGCTGTCCGCACATCTGTTGGAAGATATGGAGGTTCGCTTTCTTCTGTAAGAACGGATGATCTTGCGGCAATTGTCCTGAAGGTATTAATGGATAGAAATCCAAGTGTTGACTGGCTTGAATTGGATGATGTTATAATGGGATGTGCCAACCAGGCAGGCGAGGATAACAGAAATATTGCACGTATGGCACTGTTGCTTGCAGGCTTTTCAGAGACTATACCTGGAGTTACAACCAACAGGCTTTGCGGCTCAGGAATGGATGCTGTTGGTATGGCAACAAGGACAATAAAGGCAAATGAAGCGGATTTGATAATTGCCGGTGGAATAGAAAGCATGTCAAGAGCTCCTATGGTTATAGAAAAAGCTACAACAGCTTTTTCCAGATCAGTAAAAATGTATGATACAACTATTGGCTGGAGATTTATTAATAAGCAAATGAAGAAAGTGTATGGTTGTGAATCAATGATAGAAACAGCCGAAAACATCGCAACCGATTATAATATAAGCAGAGAAGACCAGGATAAATTTGCTTTTTGGAGCCAGCAGAAAGCGCAGGAAGCCATAAATAACGGAACACTAAGGGAAGAAATCATTCCCGTTTCAATACCTCAGCGTAAAGGAGAGCCTATTATAGTTGATAAAGACGAACATCCAAGAGATACTTCATTAGAGAAGCTGGCTACCTTGAAACCCATTGTCCATGAAAAAGGCACCGTAACCGCAGGGAATGCATCAGGTGTTAATGACGGTACTGCCGCACTGATTATTGCCTCAGAAAAAGCAGTTAAAAAACATAACCTGCAACCAAAAGCTGAAGTTTTAGGAATGGAAGTTGCCGGTGTAATGCCAAGAATAATGGGAATGGGGCCAGTGCCGGCAACCAATAAGCTTCTAAAAAGATTAAACATGAAACTTGATGATTTTGATATTATAGAGCTTAATGAAGCCTTTGCTGTTCAGGCATTGGGCTGTATGCGTAAACTGGGATTATCAGATGATGATCCCCGGATCAATCCATTGGGCGGTGCAATCGCTCTTGGACATCCTCTGGGAATGAGTGGTGCAAGGCTTGTTACTACCGCCTTCTATCAATTAAAACGTTCAAATGCAACAAAAGCACTTTGCACAATGTGTATAGGAGTTGGACAAGGAATTTCAGCTGTTGTTCAGAAAGTATAAAAAAACAGCCGGTAATCGAAAACAAATCTCAATTACCAGCTGTCTTTTTGTTTGTGAAACACACAATAGCTATTCGAAACTGTAGCTAAAGCTATTTCACCCTTTGAATTTCTTTAGTGTCTTTTTATCCATCCATTTCAGGATTATCAACAATGAGTAGCTTATAAATCGTTCCATACAAACCTATAAATGCTGCCAAAGAAATAATAGTAATAACAACATAAAATATAAATCCGAAAATTGCTCCCAGCCAGGTTGCCAGATAACCCAATCCTGTTGCGATTAAGCCTAATATCAGACTTGCAACGAAAATGATTATTCCCAGAATCAGGTAAGAGAAAAAGATAATCCACTTGCTGCCATATGTTGCTTTATAACTTACGTTAAGAGCTTCAATAGGCTTCATACCTTTGTTAATAACCAATGCTGCTGCAAGCATCCAGGCATACATAATCACCAATCCCGGGAAAAACGCCAGTATAAGTGCAAATCCAATACCGGCATTAAAAAGACCCAAAACAAGGAAAAAATTGGTCATGTTTTCCCTATATTTGGCATCAAAAATCTCCGTAGGAGAAAAACTTTCACCTTTACCCAGTTTTACAGGAAGAACTGTAAAAAAAGCAATAGTTGTACCTATGTTCAGGTAAGGAATCCATACAGTAAGAACATACAGAATAGCTGCCCCCAAAACTGTCATGGCATTTTTTACACCAATCTGAATGGCTCCTTTAAGAGTTTGACCAATGTCAAGTCGTTTTGTTACTTCCATCTTATTATAGTTTTAATTAATAAATAAATTTTGTTAAAAAGCCTTTTTAAATTATGTATGAGGTCAAAGATAAAAGTTTTTTAATTAAAAAACTTTTATCCATAACTTTTTTTAATATGTTAAGTTCAATTCTGATCATAAGTCAAGTTACAAAAAGTCAGCTATATCTGCTGTTTAGATTTTAATATTTGTTATTTATTCCGCCGGTGCGGGCTTTTACATATATAACCCAGCTTGTATAAATCCAAAACCCACATTTTCGGATTTGACCCCAGTAGGTTTTTTTCCATTAAATTATGGAAAATATTGAAAATTAATCGCATAAAAAAAGTAAGTCTCCATCGTTCAATTTTACGGTATGTTTGAAGCAGGCTGACCATACTAGCAAACTCCCGCTCGTAACCGGTCAGTTCATATATTTTCAGTAAATTACCTATTGCTTCTTTTGTTTTTCCCAGGAAAACATCGGATGCTTCAAGCCCGGCATGAATCAGAGGATTGTCAATATGTACTATACCGACCCCCGCTTTCTTAAGTTGATAGCCGAAATAAGTGTCTTCGTGACCATAACCTGTTATAGACTCATTTAACCAAAATCTCTTAAATAAATCTTTGCTGATCAAAAAATTATTGGTCATGAAAGAATTATTCGGGTTTTTTTTTCTTTGCAGGGCTGTTTTTTCTTCCCTGCTTGTACCATATCGCCACCTTAGCCTGAAAAAATCATCTCCGTGAGTCGGATAGTGAGTCCTCCCCCCACAAACAATTATACTGCCACTGCAATAAGGAATATATCTTTCGAGATATTTTTCATCAGGAGTCATAGAATCACAATCCATAAACAACAAATATTGATAAACGGCTTTATCTGCAAGGTAATTCCTGATTTTTGCACGGCCGATGTTTCTATTGAGTTGCAGGTATTTGACATGTTCAAGATTATCCAGTGTGTTATTGATTTTTTTGTAATAATTGTTCGAAGCATCATCTGCTAACAATATCTCAACAGGGATACCCAGGGTTTTTCCCTGTTCGTGGAGGGAATTAACCAAGGGTTTCAAATTAAAATTATAAATCGGAATACAAATAGATAACATGTCTGTTTTTCTCTAAATCATTTTTCCTTTTTCCTTCATTTTTTCAAAATTCTCAATAAGATTAACCAGTTCCGAAACAGCTTTTTTTTGTTCAACATTCTTTTTTATGATCTGTTGCTTTTTATAAAGGTGTATTTTTCCGTTTCCACTACCTACCAGCCCATAATCTGCATCAGCCATTTCGCCCGGTCCGTTAACCACACAACCCATAACGGCAATTTTTAGGCCTTTTAGATGCTGCGTAAGTTTTTTTACTTCTTCAATTGTTTCCTCTAAGTTATAGGATGTCCTTGCACATGTCGGGCAAGAGATATATTGGTTGGTTGTAATACGCTTTCCCGCAGCCTGAAGCAGTGAATATGCCAGCATTGTATTCATATTGCTTCTCGAAGTATCATCTGAATCTATCCACAGGCCGTTAATGATACCTTCAATTACCATATAGCCATACAGCTTTGATACTTCAACTATTAGCTGTTCCCGGTCATCCCGGTGTGTAACACATTTGAGTATCACAGGAACAGACCCGTAAGTATATATCCGGTGCAAAGCTGCTATGATATCCATTAAAGATGTTTCAAAAGTTGTTTCCAGTATTATCACAGAACCTTTTAATGATAAGACGGATTTTACTTCTTTTCTGAAAATATCAGCCGATTTGATAAAAACAAACTTTAATGATGATTTATCTTTTTTGGCTTTATTTAAATCCTCAATGCAGAATAAGGGGAATATGCCGGGATTATTTTGTTTTTCCAATGATGAATAGGGCAAAATAAGATTACCGCTATATGTTTTTGTCAGTTTATTGCAATAAGTAAAATCAGGTGACGGATAGTTTTGCGTTTTACTCTCATCCTCATTTTGAGGCTGGATATTTTTCTTATCGTCACATGTTGATATTACTACCGGCAGTTTGAAAGGCTTGTCAGGCAGTTTTTTTCGTATTCTCTCAATAATAAAAAATTTTTCCGGTTCAGAAAAATGCCTTTTTCTATTGCCGTTGGTCATATAACTTTTCTCAAAGCTTTTTGTGATTTTTTTGGCAAAAAATATTTCATTTTCAGGTTCTTCTGACAGGCTTACCCTGATGGTATCACCTATACCGTCGCTGAGCAGCGAACATATACCTAAGGCTGACCTTATCCTTCCTTCATCCCGGGCACCTGCTTCAGTTACACCCAGATGCATAGGATAACGCAGCTTTCGTTTCATCATTGCATCGGCCATTTGCCGGTAAGCATCAATCATAACAATAGGGTTGCTTGATTTGAGAGCAATGACTGTATTATAAAATCCGTAATCTTCAAATATATCTAAATACTCTGATGCAGCCTTCACCATACCTTCGGCTGTATTGCCATAACGATACAATATTCTTGGAGAAAGTGAACCATGGTTGGTCCCTATTCGTATAGCTGTACCATATTCCCTGCAAACCAAAAGTAAAGACGAAATATTTTTGTGAATTTGTTCGAGCTCTTCGTCGTAATTTATTTTCGTGGTTATCTGTCTATCAAAAGTAGCTTTAAAACCGTAATTACCCGGGTTTATCCTGATTTTTTCAACATTACGTGCCGCTATAATTGCTATCTTAGGATTATAATGTATGTCAGCAATAAGTGGTGTATTATATCCTGCTTCCCTAATATGTTTTTTTATCTCACTGAGGTTTTCGGCACTTTTTATGTTTGGAACTGAAATACGTACGTAATCAGCGCCTGCTTCAATAATGCGAAGGCACTGTTCAACCGTTTCTTTTGTGTTTAGTGTAGATGTATTGGTCATTGATTGAAGCCTGATGGGATGGTTGCCCCCCAAACCAACATCACCAACATTAACTGCTTTTGTTGGAAAGCGGCCTTGCCAGCTTTTTTCAATCATAGCGTGCATGTTTTGGGTATGTGTATATACAAACCTACATGATTTTTTCTAATAACGGTAAAATAGCATATAAAAATTTTGTTATTTTAAAAAAAAATGTAATTATTTTAAAAGATCCGGGATATGCAAGTCAGATAACCAATGACAAAAACTTTCCGCTATTAAACCCATAAACAAATTTTTATTGCTTTGTTAATGAACGTGGTTGTTTATTGGCGATTACAAATAAGATAATAAAAACCACGATAAAATAAGAGCCAAATACCAAAATATGCGACAAATTCCAGTTTTTAATATAATTGGTGATCAAAACTGTAAAGAAGAATGATAACACCGATAATGCAACAACCACCCAGGCAACTTGTCTTTCCGAAAAACCGATATAAGACAAATGGTGGGTTGTATGGTCTTTACCGCCTACAAAAGGAGAAGAACCTTTTGCAATACGCTTGATAAATACGGTTGTAGTATCAATCAAAGGAAGAGCAAAAGCCAATGATACTGAGATAATTTTCATGCTCCGTATGGGAATTCCGTTGATATCGATTCCATTCCAGAAATATATAATGCCGACAGCCGCAAGCAATATACCGATAAATTGACTGCCGGTATCGCCCATGAACATCTTGGCAGGGCTCCAGTTGTAATACAGAAAACCAAGTAAAGCAGCTAATGTGCCAATTATAAGTATTATCAAAGGATTGGTAAGATCACCCTTCAGAAATAAACCTGCAAGAATTGTTGTTAATATGGATATAGAAACTATAGTTGTAATACCATCCATATTATCAAGCATATTTATTGCATTCATGATACCAACTACCCAGAACAGTGTCAAAAAATAGTTAAAAAGATCATTATTGGAAAAATTAATGTATGTGCCTGTAATTATAAGAATGATCGCACAGAGAACTTGTGTGAAAAACTTGATCCATGGGCGGGTATTATAAGCATCGTCAAAAAGCCCAAGCATAAATCCTATTGTTGTGGCTAAAAAGATGCCCAAAAATTGCAGGTTTAAAAAATCAACATTGCGGATTTTAAAAAATGCAAAAACAATAATCGTAATGAGAAAAATTATATAAAAAGATATACCACCCAATGAAGGCTTTCCTTGTGAATTCCACCTTATTACAGTACTGTCAGAACTGTTTCTTATTCCTAATGTCTTAGCAAACTTAAGCAATAGATGGTTAATTATTAATGAAAAAACCAATGCCGCAAGGAAAATCAATAAATATATCAAACTTAGCTTTTCATCCATAATAATAAGGTTTCTGCCCCTATCATTCAGTTAAATATACATCATTAAAAAGGTAATAATATCAATGAAAAGGACTTACAAAATCCTTAAACAAAGATGCTTTTATGTCTTTTGGTGAAACGATAGGGTGTTTTATTCCCCAGTCAATATTTAATTTGGTGTCGTTCCACAAAATTGTTCGTTCTGAATCTTTATGATATTTTTTTGTGCATTTATACAAAAAAACGGTATTGTCTTCAAGTGCAAGAAATCCATGAGCAAATCCCGTGGGTATCCAAAACATTTTTTTTTCGGATGCATCGAGAAGTACTTTATAATGTTTGCCATAAGCAGGACTGTTTTTTCTTAAATCGACAGCAACATCCAAAACGCTACCGCTAACAACTCTTGTAAGTTTCCCTTGTTCGTATGGCGGAATTTGAAAATGCAATCCGCGAAGAACATTTTTTACCGAACAGGACTGGTTATCCTGAACAAAATCCAGGTTAAAACCATGTTTGGCAAAAACCTCTTTGTTCCAGGACTCAAAAAAACAGCCCCTGTCATCTTCAAATACTTTGGGTTCAATTATAAGTAGTCCTTCTATCGGAGTTCTTGTAAATTTCATTTCATTTGCATAAAATGTATTTAACGTCCTGATTTTTAACAAAGTATATTTGTTAATATTTACGTTTTCAGTTTTTAATCCATGGAACCCTCATGCTTTATTGTTCCCTTCGGTCACGAGATCGCTTCGCTAAGTTCATTTTCTTTTGTACACTTTGGTAGATGAGGGTTTCATTTTTTAAAAATATTTAATGCCTCTTTGATATTATCGAATGCCTTCCTCATTATATTCGGCTCATAATCAATTTCTTCGTAATATCCATATTTATAGCCCATTTTGCTATGGCTTACATAAGAATAAACTTGTCCACTACTATAATTAAAAGATTCATAAGCAACGGCATTCAGAACCAAAGACATCCGGGAAATTTTGTTATCAAAGATCAGCCTGTTAAGATTCTGTATAAAAATTCTTTTCGAATGGTTTGCTTTAAACAGGTAAACCGGATAATCTGCCATTAACAAACAATTCATACCGTCTGTTACAACACCAACGGGAGGTGTATCTATAATAATGAAGTCATATTCTTTTTTGAGCCAAGCTATCAAATCTTTCATATTTTGGTTCAATATAAGTTCGGAAGGATTTGGTGGTATAGGGCCGGCGGTTATAAAATCGAGGTTTTTAACTTTTGAAGATTGAATACATTCGCCGGCCTTGTCAATACCTGAAAGAATTGTACTGATACCCTTCTTGTTTTTGACATCAAAGCTCTGATGTATTTTTGGTTTCCTCATATCAAGATCAATTACAATAACCTTTTTGTTGCTGAAAGCAAGAATACCTGCCAGGTTCATTGCAAAAAAAGTTTTTCCTTCTCCCGAAATAGTCGAAGTTACAACTATAAGTTTACTTCCAGGCTTGTTGTCAATAAATTGCAGGTTGGAACGTATTGAACGTAAAGATTCGGCTATCAATGATTTAGGTTTTTTGGAAACTAAAAACAGGCTTGGTGGGATTTCCTTTTTGTATTTGGGGATCAATCCTAAAACCGGCGCATTTGTATATTTAACTATGTCTCTAAGCGATGATATTTCGTTGTAAAAGAGATATCTGAGCAGAATTATTCCGGTACCGAGGAAAAAAGCTGCCAATATGCTGCTTAAATAAACATTTCGTGGCTTAGGCAAAACAGGCCTGCTTGGCGCATGCGCCCTTTCAAGTATCACACTTTGCGAAACAAAACCGGCTATTGCAATAGAATGTTCGGCCTTTTTTTCAAGAAGTTGATTGTAAAAACGTTCATTGATAGAATGTATCCTTTGCAGCCTGCTTAATTCAGTATGACTGTATTCACCCCTTTGATCTATAATATGTTGCTCATATTGATTGATTTTACTCTTTAGTTCTTCTCTTTTTGAAGTAATGTTGCTTTTTAATACTGATATACTTTCAAGTATTAGCCTTTTTTGTATATCTATCTGATGGTCAAGCGATAAAATTTGCCGGCTACCTGGCGTAACTTCATAGAGTAGTTTTTCCCGCTCAAGCAAAAGCTCCTGCAAAGCAGTGAGCATCCTGGAAATATTTTCCTGGAATTCACTGCCTGATAAAATTGCAACAAGTTTATATATATCTGTTTGTTCTTCTTCCTTTAAATTTTTCTCAATTTCTCTGTAAATGCTTTCTTCAATGTCGAGTTTAATGATCTGGCTTTCAATATCATTTATACGGTTTTGTATAGATGGAAGAGGTGAGGGTATAATTTCATCTATCTGATGTGTACGCTTAAAATTTTCAAGCTCAATTTCTGATTCGGAAAGTTTTTGAAAAACCATGTCAAGTTGTGAATCTATAAAACTGAGCATTTTGTTGGCACTTTCGGTTTTCTTTTCAATCTCATATATGCCGAACTCTTCCGAAATAGAATTAACAATATCTGCTGCTTTTTGAGCATTCTTACCTTCGTAAGTAATTTGAATGGTTTTGGCCGCCGAGCTTAAAACGTTTATTTTTAAGTTATCCGAATAGTCTGCTACTATATTGCCGGGATTATTTATTACGAAAAAAGAAGAGTTCTTACTGAACAATCTTTGCTGTTCATCAATAGCTTTATGGTTTAATATTATAACACTAAGTTCCATCTCCGGAAAACTTGAGATTTGACCGACAGGGATCTCATATTCCTTATAATTTTCACCATCTGTACTGTAAGAAATTATGACTCTTTTATCATCAATAAAATTAACATAAATCGGAACACCATAAATAGAAGGACATTTGACTTTTGCATTTACTTTAAAAGGCGTGTTTCTGTATAATTCAAAATTTAGAAACCTTCCTTTGGAAAAATAACTGATTTCGAGCGGTAATCTTTTAAGAGCCCTCTCCAGGAAGACCTGTGAACGCATTAATTCGACCTGTTCAGCTATATCATCATCGAAATATGACTTGGTCATTAATATGGTTCTTGCTTTATCTTCTGAGCCTATCTGCAAGATGGCAGATGTTTGGTAGATGGGTGGAGTATATCTGATATATATGAAAGAACCTGCCATGGCCAGGCCAAAAAATACAACTAAAAATAATATATTTTTCTTAGCTATATAAAGAAAAAGTTTTGCATCAAATTCATCGTTGATATTGGATATCTTTTTCAATTTGCCGCTTGTCATTTTATTTAATTGATCAAAGTGTAAATCAAAAGCAATGTTGTTGTTAGTGTAAGGTATGGCGTAATATGCTCCATAATTCTCGCTGGCACTCTTTCTCTTGGGTCAATGTATATAATATCATTAGCTTGTAAAATAAGATTTGCGCTGGCAATACCGTCAATTTTTGAAAGGTCAATTTCATACACATTCGGGTTTTCCGGTTCTCCCCTGATCAGTTTAACTCTGTGAGCTTTGCCATCAGTTATTCCGCCTGCCATTGCCAAAGCCTCAAAAAGTGTGGTATTGGTGTTTTCCAAATAAATCACCTGTGAGGAGCCTCCACGGCCACCGGGGAAAATTATAACCCTGTTGTTGGTTACGCGTAATTGTGCAAAAGGACGATTATAATAGGCTGAGTATTCCTTTTCAAGCATCTTCTCAGCTTCGCGTAAAGTATATCCCGAAATGTTAACCCGGCCAAGTACAGGAAGTTTTACTTTGCCGTCATGTTCAACAAGATAAGTGATTTCCCTGCGTTCTTGACGAATCCTTGAAGGGTCAAGAGGATCTATCAGTTTTTCACCTTCATTGGTAAAAAGCTGGAAAAAAAGTTCATCATTTGGTGCAATACGATACTCTTCAATCCTTTCAAGCTCGCTTATATCCGAATATTCATATGAAACAGGGGTACGCAACATTCGTTCCGGAGTCAAAACTTTGCACGAAGTGAAAAATATTAAACCTATGACTATATATATGCTTTGTTTCATTCCCTGATTATTTAACGGCAAAATTAATAAAACCTTTTTGAAAAAAGATATTATTACAAAAAGAATATGCTAAAAAATAAAACGATCATATGCAATTAAACAGCAAATTTATAACTTTGCCTGTTTTTTAAACTATACTATCATTCTGATGACTAAACAAAACTTACAATCAAACAGAAAATTCAAAAGATATACCGTAACCTCAGCTTTGCCATATGCAAACGGACCTATTCACATAGGCCATCTTGCAGGGGTATATGTGCCGGCTGATATTTATGTAAGATATTTAAGGCTTAAAGGGAAAGATGTTCTGTTTATATGCGGAAGTGACGAACATGGAGTTCCCATAACGATAAAAGCACGCAACGAAAAGGTAAATCCCCAAAAAATAGTGGATATATACCACAAAATGAATAAAAAATCTTTTGAGGATTTCGGCATCTCTTTCGATATTTATAGCCGTACTTCAATGGATTTGCACCATAAAACAGCATCAGATATTTTTCGCAAGCTGTATGATAAGGGAAAATTGGTGGAACAGGAAAACGAGCAATATTATGATGAAGAAAACAAACAATTTCTTGCCGACCGCTACATAATTGGAACCTGCCCGGTATGCAGCTATGAAAAAGCATACGGTGATCAATGTGAAAGCTGCGGCTCATCTTTAAGTCCCAATGAGCTTAAAAACCCACGTTCGATGTTAAGTGGCAATAAACCGGTAATGAAAAAAACAAAACACTGGTATATCCCTCTCAATGAATATGAACCAATGTTCAGGCAATGGATCCTCAAGGAAAACAAGAACAAATGGAAGCCAAATGTTTATGGACAATGCAAATCATGGATTGAAAGCGGCTTAAAACCTAGAGCCGTAACAAGAGACCTGGACTGGGGCGTAAAAGTGCCGATAGAAAATACGGAAGGAAAAGTATTGTATGTGTGGTTCGATGCACCTATTGGTTATATTTCAGCAACAAGGCAATGGGCTGAACTGAATAATACCGACTGGGAACCTTATTGGAAAGACAAAGAAACCAAATTGGTTCACTTCATTGGTAAGGATAATATAGTTTTTCACTGTATTATTTTCCCGGCAGTGCTTTACGCTGAAGGAACATATATCTTACCCGACAACGTGCCGGCCAATGAATTTTTAAACCTTGAAAATGATAAAATATCTACTTCGCGCAATTGGGCTGTATGGCTGCATAAGTATCTTGAAGAATTTCCGGCCAAGCAGGATGTGCTTAAATATGTGCTATGTGCTGCAGCCCCCGAAACCAAAGACAATGATTTTACATGGAAAGATTTTCAGGCTCGTAACAATAATGAACTCCTTGCAATATTTGGTAATTTCGTTAACCGTACATTAGTGCTTACACAAAAGTTTTATGATGGTATTGTTCCTGAATTCTGTAAACCGGATAAAGCAGAGAAACAAACAATAAAAGAAATGACCGGATTCGCCGAACGAATCGGAAAAAGTATTGAAAACTACCGATTCCGGGAAGCTCTGAACGAACTGATGAACCTTGCAAGACTCGGAAATAAATATCTAACAGATGCTCAACCATGGAAAATCCATAAAACCGATCCTAAAAGAGCAGAAAACATTTTGAATTGTTGCTTGCAAATATGCGCCGCATTATCAGTTTTAAGCGAGCCCTTCCTGCCATTTACCGCCCAAAAGCTGAAAAAAATGCTCAACATTTCTCCAATGAAATGGGATTCCGCCAAAAAAGAAGCCCTTCTTCCCCGCGGACATAAACTAAACAAACCTCAACTCTTATTCGAAAAAATAGAAGACAAGATGGTAGAAGAACAGCTTAAAAAACTGCACATTGCCAGGCAAGAAAATATTGAAAAAGAAAAACCCAATATTGAACCAAAAAAGCCTAATGTAAAATTCAATGATTTTACAAAACTTGATATACGCACAGCAACAATTCTGAAAGCTGAAAAAATCAGTAAATCTAAAAAACTTCTCAAGATACAGGTTGATACAGGCTGGGATATAAAAACCATAGCTGCAGGAATAGCTGAATATTATAGCCCCGAAGAAATAACCGGCAAAAAAATTGTCGTTTTGATTAACCTTGAACCAAGAAATATCAGGGGAATAGTTTCAGACGGAATGTTGTTGATGTCTAAAGACAATGACGGAAAACCTGTATTTGTTACAACCGAAAAAAAATGTGAAAACGGCTCCCAAATAACATGACTTTATTGCATTCAGTCTTAAAATAATAACCCTCTATCCAAAATTGGCAAAAACATTTCATAAAAAACTATTTATTATTAACTTTGCAACTTAATTACCAGGCCCCGTAGTTCAATGGATAGAACAAAAGTTTCCTAAACTTTAGATACAGGTTCGATTCCTGTCGGGGCTACAATAAAAGCATGATAATGATATTTATTTATTACCTGAAATCCTAAAATAAAACTTATTGGAAGCAAAATAAAATTCTTAATATCAGGCTATAAAATAAAAACTCGAAAGAATCAGGTTGTAAATGAATTACTTTGCATGAAAATAACGCAAAAAATAAATAAACAAATAAAAATCCAGAAAGTGAAAATCGTTTTAGAAATTGAACTACTAATAAAATCATGTTATAAAGGCCATATTAAAAACTGTAAATAGAATGTCCGGCTTTTCACAAACAATTAAATAATTAAATAACATTGAATTATGAACAGAAAAGAAGATAGGCCCAGCAAAATAGCTTATGAAAGGAACCTGAATCAAAAAGGGATCCCCGCTAAAAAGAAAAAATCTAATGGGGGACATATCCCGGATTATGTAAAATATGGAACATGGCTTAGAGTAAATGATCCCAAATCTTTTGAGAAAGGCTACAAGAAATGGAGAACCAAAATGCGTTCCGAAATGGAAGAGAATTTATGATTACTTCATAATCAACCGGATTATAAATATCCGTAAAAATCTCTGATTATGCCATTATAAAGCTTTGACAAGCTTTTTGTAAAATGAATCGCCGTGCTTGTCAGATACCCGGATTATATATAATCCGTTACCCCAGCCACCACTTTGAATCTTTCCGCCTGATATTGAAACTGTTTCCGAATGGATTTTTTGCCCTTTCAGATTGAAAACATCAACGCAATATGTGCCACCTTCGTAATTATGGTCAACTTCAATATAAATATACGTCGAAAAAGGATTCGGATAAACAAATATCTTGGAATGGCTTATTTGACCGGGTATTAAAACTTCTGTTTCATACTCCTTAAAAAGCCAGCCATAAGGATCGAAAACTAATTCTGAAATTTCATATGGAAAATAAAATGCAAATTTCTGGTTGTTTTCCGATTGAAATAACCTTACTATACTATCTTTTTCGCTGCTTATAAATTGAAACTCGGCAGATGTTTTAAAAAACCCGGGATTCCCTGCAGAGCCTTGCTGACTCATGTTAATATATACCGAATCATTTTCCTGAAACCATAATATTTTAAAATCAGGATGCCCCTCCCCGTAATACCATTGTTCAAAGAACCATTCCCAGTTTTGGTTTGTAAGATCATCAACAACTTTTCTGAAATCATCACCTGTGGCAACACTATCTTTAAATCTGTATTGAAATTCCTTCATGATTTCAAAAAACAATTCGTCATGATTAATTTCAAACCTGAGCAAATGTAGAATTGATGCACCTTTACGATAAGATAACCGCCCGTTGAAGATACGCCAGACACTGGTTGTTTCAGAATATGGGATATAAACGCTACCGTCCGGTGCACTTGTAACAGAGTTATGAACATTTTGCATCCAACTGTCGGCATAATCCTGCCCTTCAAGATGTTGAAGTGCCAGGTATTCACTGTATGTCGCAAATCCTTCATTAATCCAAATATCATTCCATGTGGCACAGGTCACATTGTTGCCAAACCAATGATGCGCAAGTTCATGACTGGTAAGATTATAACCAAATGAGCTCATGGTAGAAATGGTTTGATGCTCCATGCCTCCTCCCATCGGTGCCATCGCATGGCCATATTTTTCGCTTGAAAACGGATAATCTCCATATAATTGTGAAAAAAGCGCCATAAAATCTTTTGTGCGGTCAATATCATCCTGGTAAGTTGGCAACGCTTCCGGATGGTCATATACAAAATTTTGCACAAACACCGAATCTTCCGGACAGCTCAAAGGCGCATAAAAATTATATTCCCGGTATTTCGTAACAGCCAGTGAAATAAGATAGTAAGCTATCGGATAATTTGATCTCCATTCGTAACGTACTTTATTATCCGGCAACCGGACGATATTTGTCAGCAATCCATTTGATGCGGCCATATATTGATGTGATGTGGTAATAAAAACATGTGCACTGTCAGCCTTATCTTCAAGGACTTGCTTGCACGGCCACCACTGACGGGCATTAACAGGCTCAGATAACGTCCACATCACAGGCTCGCCATAAGGAGTAATACCGGTATGCATGCCCGAAAAAAATCCGCCTGAAACAGGTGAACCCGAATAGATTATCTGAACCTTGAAATATGTTCCTGCATGTAACGGTTCATCAGGATAAATATGTATCTCATTACCGCTGCGATCATAATTGCATCCTGAATCATTTATCAGTACTTCGTAGACGTTCATGTTATGCTTCAACTCAAAAACAAGCGTATCCAATAATGGTGAACTTACTTTTGCCTTAACTGTTACCGTACCCTCTATATGCTGATTATCCGGCTCAACATGAACATCAAGCTTATAAAAGCTGACATTGTAATTGTGCAACAAGGGATTCTGTTCATATGTGCCTCCCCTGACTCCACCATCCTGATTATCATAATTGAAAAAATGAGCCTTGCAATGCCCATGATAATCAACATCTTCGGTAAACCAAGGCTGCGAAAAAATTCTGGTTGAAAACAAAAAAACAGTTAATAACAAAAATAAGCCTGGCTTATGCATGATTTTTTGATGTTTATTAAAAACGCAAAAATTTATTAACTCATCAATAATTACTGATAAATTATCAATATCTATGCTTTCTTACTAAACAAAGATGTGATTTTTGTTTTAAAGAAACCAGAAAATAATAAGATTTTTTTATTAAATAATTAATACTGTCCGATTAAAATTTAATATAGCCGTTAAGATTCGAGTTAATTTTATTAATGTTATTAAAACAAAAAAGCTTTGCGATACCTTTGCGTACCTTTGCGTAACAGCTATAACGCAGAGGTTCACAAAGAACCGGTAAGATTCGCAAAGAAATATAAATGTTACCTTCAAAACCGTCAACTTTAACCGTGTATTTATTTGTATTGATAAGTTTTAAAATATTTTAACCGGGCAGTAATGATAAATTGATCGGTAAATTTTAGTTAAAATTTGATTGCAACCTTGTGTTGCGGTTAAGAATAATTCGGATTAAAATTAATTTTTCAGGCAAGAATGGATTAATTTTTGCAAATTTGCATCAAAACAAACAATCCAGTGCCGAATCCAATAAAACGACTTGCGGGGCAAACTGCCATTTATGGCACAAGCAGCATAATAGGGCGGTTGCTTAATTATCTTCTTATACCAATCTATACCCGCGTATTCATAACCCAGGAATTTGGCACTTTTATAGAGATGTATTCATACGTGGCATTCTTATTGGTAATTCTGACCTACGGAATGGAGACAGCCTTTTTTCGCTATGCTGAAAAAGAAAGAGAAATTAAAGACACAGTGTATAGTACATCCTTTATTTCTTTACTTCTAACATCAACACTGTTTATAATATTAGTTTTTACCAATAGCGATCAACTGGCTGCTTTGATTCGTTACCCGCAAAATCCCGAATATATAAGATGGCTTGCTGCTATAGTAGGACTTGATGCCTTAAGCTCTATCCCTTTTGCAAAATTGCGTGCCGAGAATAAAGCCATCAGATTTGCCACAATAAAGCTATTGAATATTGGAATAAATATTACTCTGAATCTTTTTTTCATTGTTTTTTGCCCCTGGGTTTTAAAAAATGATTATTCGATATTATCAGGTATTATTAACCAGTTTTATGACCCTCAAATAGGAGTGGGTTACATTTTTATTTCGAACCTCATCGCCAGTATTGCCACAATAATATTATTGTTGCCACAGATAATCTCAGCTAATTGGCGTTTCGATACAGCTTTGTGGAAACGAATGGTCATTTATGCCTTGCCGCTCCTGCTCGGTGGATTGGCTGGAGTTGCAAATGAGGCACTGGATAAACTGTTGCTAAAATTTATGCTGCCCGAAAATATAGCTATGTCGCAGGTAGGTATCTATGGCGCATGTTATAAAATCTCAATAATGATGACAATTTTTATCCAGGCTTTCCGGTTTGCAGCCGAACCCTTTTTCTTTTCGCAAGCACGCTCGCACAATGCTAAAGAACTCTATGGTGAAGTAATGAAGTATTTTGTAATCATTTGTTTGATTATATTCCTTTCCATTATGCTCTTTATTGATGTTGTACAACATTTCGTTGGCGAAGAATTCCGTGAAGGATTAATTGTGGTGCCTGTACTGTTGCTGGCAAATATGTTTCTTGGCATCTATTTTAACCTCTCAATATGGTACAAAATTACAGGAAGAACACATTATGGTGCTATCTTTGCCCTCGCCGGAGCTATGATAACACTGCTGCTTAATATCTGGTGGATCCCAATATTTGGATATGTAGGCTCGGCATGGGCTACATTGATTTGCTATTTTTCCATGACCATGCTGTCATATTTTACAGGAAGAAAATATTACCCTGTAAAATATGATGTACTCAAAATATTGGCATATATCATTTTTGGAATAGCAATATATTTGTTAAGCACACTGATTATTGAATTTATTGCACTGCCCTATTATTATATAAACATCCCTCTTTTGATCATTTTTCTTATTGTAATTATTTCCAGCGATAAATCACTTAAAACATCTTTGCTTCAAACAATAAGAAAATCCTGATCAAAAAATCCTGCAACATAACAATCTTAGGTCAAACACCTTACCATTTAAATCAAAATTTGTATATTTGAACATTGAAAAACAAATTTTCTGAAATCTATAATTAAATCCGAAAAGAAATATTGTTGCCGGGTTATTATATAAATGCAAGTTTTTTGAACAATATTTTTATAAATGAGTTAAACTTATAAGCTGTTATATTTTTTCATTATGTTGAAGAACGAAGCAAAGACGTTTGATAAAACAGCCATTTCCAAAAGGAGCCAAGAGTTATTGGAAAAATTACTCCGGGAGAATCCTGAATTGGAAGAGATTATGGCAAAATCAGAGTCTGATGGGGAGATGAAATCCGGGTTACAAGACTGGGTAATGATTTATCTTGATAGCAGACCGGATGCCTTAAAGTATTACAAATTTGAGACTCAAGGCCGGCAGGCAATGGAAAAGTTGTCATGGCAGGATTTTGCCGCAATACGGATATTAGATTATATTGATAATGCCGGAAAAGAATTGGCAGACCTGAACTTACGAGGGGAGAAAATTACAAATGATCCTTTCAGGCTTTTGTGGTTGGCTGCTGTTGAGCAAACAGGCGGTGCTACCCCGGAATTTATGGAAGACATGGTTTATTTATTCAGGCAGCTAAGCGGTACACATAAAAAGACCAAAGCAGATAAAGAAAAAATCAAAAAATGGATGGATACTTATCCTTCGGGGCTTGAGGAAGAAATTGTCAAGATGCGACACAAAAATAAAGAACGTATTATAAAAATCCTTGCAGATAAAATTGATAATAAAGAGATAAAAAGTTCAGAGTATAAATTTCCGGAAAAGAGAAGTCGAGAGGAAAAAGTTGCTTTAGTTCATGAATGGTGGAACGATGAAAAGTTTCACTTACGGTTTGCTGTTAGAAGCCCTGATTTGTTAAATGAGTTGCTGGATTTTACTATTGATGATGAGACAATGGATTTGCTGCATGAAGCAGAGAAAATTGGCATACCTTTTTTCGTTAATCCCTATTATCTTTCACTTTTGAATGTTCATGCACCTGAGTTTGCCAAGGGCAAAGACCTGGCGATACGATACTATGTATTTTATTCAAAAGAACTAATAGAAGAGTACGGTAATATAGTTGCCTGGGAAAAAGAAGACGAGGTTGAGCCGGGCATACCAAACGCTGCAGGATGGATATTGCCAACGAAGACAAACGTTCACAGACGTTATCCCGAAGTAGCTATTCTTATTCCGGATACTGTTGGCAGGGCTTGTGGCGGACTTTGTGCATCATGCCAGAGAATGTATGACTTCCAGAGGGGTAATTTGAATTTTAACCTCAACGAGCTTGAACCTGATGATTTATGGGACGAGAAGCTAAAGCAAATTATGAAGTATTGGGAAGAAGATTCTCAATTGCGCGATATTCTGATCACCGGTGGGGATGCTCTGATGAATTCAGACGAATCACTTAAGCAAATACTTGATAGTGTTTATGAGGTGGCTCTCAAAAAAAAGAAAGCCAACGAAAACCGTAAAGACGGAGAAAAGTATGCTGAAATGTTGCGTGTCAGGCTTGGTACAAGGTTGCCGGCATACCTGCCACAGAGGATTACAGAGAATCTGACAAAAATTCTTGCTGAGTTCAAAGCTAAAGCTTCTGCTGTTGGAATAAAACAGTTTGTTGTACAAACTCACTTCCAGTCACCAATGGAGATTACTCCCGAATCAGGAGAAGCTGTCAGGAGAATTACTTCAGCCGGATGGGTAATCACAAACCAACTTGTATTTACAGCTGCAGCCTCAAGAAGGGGGCATACTGCTAAATTGAGAAAGGTGCTTAATGATATTGGCGTTATACCTTACTATACGTTTTCAGTGAAGGGATACAAAGAAAACAGCTATAAGTTTGCTACAAATGCCAGGGCTGTCCAGGAGCAAATGGAAGAAAAAGCAATAGGCATAATCCCTTCGAAATACAAGGAAAAAATAAAAACATTTCCGATTGAAGCTGAAAACATTGTTGATAATATTGACCGGTTACTTAAAGACGCAAATATACCTTTCATGGCAACTGACCGCAATGTGATAAATTTGCCGGCGGTAGGAAAAAGTATGACATACAGGGTTATAGGTTTAACTAAAGATGGAAGGCGCATACTTGTATTTGATCATGACCATACCCGAAAACATAGCCCTATAATTGACAAGTTGGGTAAATTTACCATAGTTGAGTCAAAGGCTATAAGAACCTATCTTGATCAAATTAAAGATATGGGAGATGATCCCGGCGAATATGAAAGTATATGGGGTTATTCAATTGGTGAAACAGAACCCGTAACATCTATTTTTGAATATCCCGGGTATGATTTTGAGATTACGGATAAGTTAACCAACTTCCAGGATTAGAAGACCATTTAGCAAAGTGTTTTTAATCCAAAACAATCTTTAATTATCAGATATCATTCACACTTTATCATATCCACAGGATTTGAAGCAGCTGCCTTTCGGGTATGGTAATAGATCGTTGAAATTGCTATGATAATTATTAAAGCTATGGCAATCAAAAAATCCCATACTGTTAGATCTATTCTATAAGCATAATTGTCAAGCCATCTTTGCATATAATAATAGCTTGGTATTATTGCTATTACCGATGCAATCAGAACAAGCTTAATAAAGTCTTTCTGTAAATTAATAATTACACCGGTAACCGAGCTGCCCATAATTTTTCTAATTCCTATCTCTTTGCGCTTTCGCTCAACTATAAATGAAGTAAGTCCATATAAGCCCAGGGAAGAAATAATGATACATAGCAAAGAAAAATATGTGAAAATCCTGAAACTGTTACCTAAATTGAGCGATTTTGCAAAAAAAAAATAAAAGATAGCTTGTTTATTCGCCTGGAAATGTGTATTTTAGATGCAACAAATAAATTAAATAACACATCACCAATTGGGTGTACAAAGC
>PWZB01000185.1 GCA_003567625.1 Bacteroidales bacterium
GGCAGTTGGCAGTTGGCAGTTGGCAGTTGGCAGTTGGCAGTTGGCATTAAATATTCGTAATTCGATACATTAAAAGGAATTTGTTTTAGGAGATCATACTGTCATATATCTTTTCCAGTTCAGCCTGTTTTATGCGGATATCGAGGTTTTTCATCGTATGTTTTTGTGCCCGGGCGCCTGATTGTTGTCTTGAAGTCTTGTTTTTAGCAAGAAACATGATGTTATGTGCGAGTGCTTCAACATCATTTTCATTAACAAGCAGCCCGTTTTTTTCATGCTCAATTATTTCGGGTATTCCTGCATGGCGGGTGGCAATTACAGGTAAGCCGGAAGCCATCGCTTCTACCATGGTACCCGGGATGCCTTCCATGTTCCCTTTACGGTCGGTAATGCTTGGTTGTAAATAAATATCGGCGTTTTTAAGCAAATCAAGATGTTCTTTCGAACCATATACATATTGTGGATGGCAAACAACTTTCCCGCAAAGGTTCATTTGCCTGATCTTATTAAATATCTTTTTTCTGTAACTGCCGGCACTTATTATGTGCAAACGAAAAGCGTTAAAACCATTTTTCACACATTCATTAATGGCTTTCAGCAAAAACAGATGGCCTTTTTTAGGCTCCATTGTTCCTGAGATCAACAGGTTTATCTTTTCAGGAGTTTCATAATCTCTTTCCATGAAAAATTTCTGTGCATCAATACCATGATAGTGTACCAGGATTTTTTCTTCCGGGCAGCCCAGCTTTACCAAGGCTTTCTTCATCTGGCCGGTCATAGCGGTAATTTTATCGCTGTAAGGGAATACCCTGTGCTGAAGGTATTTTTTTCCAATGCCGGAATATTTTCGCGGAAACATCGAATAATCCCACCCGTAAAAAGAAACCAGCTTAGGTTGTTTTGCTTTTTTCAAAATATTGTGATACATACCGGCATCAGTACCGTAGTGAAAATGCAATATTGTATCATTCGGTGCCGGAAGGTTGTTGAGAATAAATTGTTCCTGTTTTTTTGTTATTTGCCGCAGGCAATTATATAGCAGCCTGGTTTTTATTTTTTCTATACCTTTTCCTGGCGGCAAGGGCATTGGGTTAGGGCAGGGGAAAGCAGGGTGGGGGATATGTATGCGGTAAAAAACCACCGGCGTATAGCCGGTGTGATTGCCAACCTGGTTGCCGACAAAAGTTGCGGTAAAATGAAGGTAACGCCTTATGAAATGGCAGACTCGTTTCATTTTTCAGCTATAAATTTCCGCTTTCAATCCTGCTTCTTCCACCTTTTTTGCAATTTGTTGCAAAACACCAGGTGATATTTTTTCAATTTCGCTAATAGGGGCTTCCCTTGCGATAGTATAGATTGTAACAAGTTTGGGCTTAAGTATTTTCAGGATTTTCAGCCATGATATCAATTCATCAGGATGGGTATTATCAATGATTTCGCCTTTATAATTGGCTTTGGTAAAAAGAGTTTGAACGGTAAAGTTACCGTTGAACTTTTTGTAATTTTCAATAATTTCTTCCAGGGAAATTTTTATGAGAGGGTTATTTAATTTCAGGAAGGTCTTTTCTGTTCCCGTATCAAGTTTAAGCATATTGATGTCAGCCATTGTCATGGCTTTTCGGATTTCAATGTTGTTTGTCATTGTTCCGTTGCTCAAAACAACAATTTTAGCTGTCGGGAAATAATTGTTACGAAGTTCAACGGTGTCATTCATGACATTACAGAAATCCGGGTGTATGGTTGGTTCCCCGTTACCGGCAAAGGTGATCGCGTCAATAAAGGAGCCTTTTTCAGAAATAGCTTTTAATCTTTTTTCAAGTTCTGTTTTTATTATATCTCTTGAAGGAAACTCCATTCGGCGTTTGCTTTTTGGCATGGTCCATCCACATTCACAGTACAGGCAGTTAAATGTACAATGTTTTTCGTTTTCCGGCAGCAGGTTCAGTCCTAAAGATATACCTAAACGGCGGCTCCTGATCGGCCCAAACACAACCTGTTCAAAAAGAAATCCGCTCATTGGTCTCTCATTTTATTCTTCTCATTAAGTTCCTTGCTACGTGATGAATCATTAGAATGTCAATCCTGGTCTTATTAATGATTCTGTAAATAATTCTGTAATTACCTTCAATTAATTCTCTAATATCAGGTTTGTTTATTTCTTCAACTACTTTCCCAATTTCTAAATGTGTGTTTAAAATTTCAGTTCTTTGCTTAATTCTTTCGATTTGCAGCCGCGCATAACGCTTTGAATCTATGGAAATTTAGTCATAAATATCCTTTAAGTCATTTTTAGCTTCCTTAAGCCATCTTATTTGAACCATTTTTGCATTTCCTTTTCCACGTTCTGATCACTTATTGTTTTATCCTTTTTTGATTGCTCGATTCGTTTTTCAAGTTTATCTATAAAAACCAATCTGTCTATTAGCTCATCTATGGAAAACTCTTCGGGAAAATTTTCAATATGTTTTTTTAGTTTTGTTTTTGTTATCATAGCAAATTTTTATTACTGATATACGTTTTTTAATTTTTGGTAACTTATACGCTTAACAACCATTATTGACTTTTCCATTGCTTAATTAGTTTTATGCTAACTTAAAAAATTATATCGTAATCATTAGCTATTAGTTTTTTTGGCCGGGAATAATTTTTTATGGAAGAATATTAGTATTAAAGCTCCTGTTGTTATAGCTGCGTCGGCAATATTAAATATCGGTTTAAAAAATATGAATCTTTGACCTCCCCTGACGGGGAACCATTCGGGCAGGGTTGTATCAATTAACCAAAAACGAAGCATATCAACCACATTGCCGTGTAAAAATGGTGCATATCCTCCTTCTTCGGGTAAAAATTCAGCTACGGAGTAAAAAGAGCTTTTTGAAAATGTCAATCCGTAAAAAGCACTGTCAATAATGTTGCCTATTGCACCGGCAAGTATTAATGAGATGCATACAATTAACATTTTTTTTGCTTTTTTTTGAATCAGCCGGTACAGGTACCAAAAAATAAAAATAACGGCTGCGATTCTAAACAAGCTTAAAATTATTTTACCGTGTTCGCCTGCGAATTCCATACCGAAAGCCATACCGGGGTTTTCGGTAAAATGAATGACAAACCAGTCACTGAAGACAGATATGGATTCGCCAAGCTTCATATTGGTTTTAACCAATATTTTACTAAACTGGTCTAATAACAATACCAGCGGAATAATAACGACAGGAATATTTTGTTCTTTAATTTGCAAGACCTGCTGTTATTTGTTTTGGTTCAACTTAGCTTCAATACTAAGGGTGGCATGCGGCACACTTCTTAATCGGTCTTTACTGATGAGTTTTCCGGTTACCCTGCAGACCCCGTAGGATTTATTTTCAATCCGGATCAAGGCATTTTCCAGGTCACGTATAAATTTTCTTTGGCGGGCTGCAAGTTGGCCGTTCTCTTCTTTCGACAGAACCTGCGATCCTTCTTCCAGTATTTTGAATGAAGGAGAGGTGTCATTGGTGTCATTTTCGTTTTGGGTTGTATATGCTTCTACAAGCAACTTTAACCCGTTTCGTGCTTCTTCAAGCTTCCTTAGAATAATCTCTTTAAACTCCTGAAGCTCCTCATCAGAGTACCTGGTTTTTTCCTGTTTTGTTTCCATATCTAAGGGGTTTTATTTGTTTTTATTCTTTATTTTTTCTATGCTAACGTATGTTTGGATGTTTTCAGTCAATTCAACCCTGACCATTGATGCATGTTCAAGGATTTCTTCGTAATGCAGATGTTTAGCCAAAGTTTCAGAACAAATGTAATCAATATTATTCATAATAGCATTAGTTATTTCATTTTGTTTTTGAATAAATATTTCTATTTTGTCCGTTACTTCAAATCCCCTTTCTTTTCTAAGGTTTTGTATCCTGTTGATAAGCTCGCGGGCAATACCTTCCTGCTTTAGTTCGTCAGTTATTTTGATGTCAAGCGCAACAGTAACATTGCCTTCATTTGTTACAAGCCACCCGGGTATATCCTCGGAAAAGATTTCAACATCACCGGCATTAAGAACAACTTTTTGTCCGTTGACAACCATATCATAAGGAGGGTTTTCTTCAATTTTTTTGATCTCCTCCTGTTTAAAATCTGAAATAGATTGACTTATCTTTTTCATCAATTTACCATATCGGGGCCCCAGGGTTTTAAAATTTGGTTTTATTCTTTTTACCAAAATGCCCGTTGTATCTGCAATGAATTCAAGTTCTTTGACATTTACTTCCGTAAGGATAAGGTTTTCAACGGCTTTTATTTGTTGTTCGAACTTTTTATTTAGCAATGGTATCAATATTTTTTGCAATGGTTGTCTTACCCTGATATTAACTTTTTTTCGAAGCGACAATACCATTGAAGAGATTTTTTGAGCCAGTTGCATTTTTTCTTCAAGGGCGGTATCTATCATTTCTGAATTTGCTATGGGGAAAGGTGTTAAGTGTACAGATGGCACATCATAGCGTTTTGCAATTTTATTGAGGTCGGTAAACAGTTTTTCACTGAAGAAAGGAGCTATTGGTGCTATAAGCTGTGAAATTGTTTCAAGGCAACGGTACAAAGTTTGAAAAGCCGATATTTTGTCGTTGTTATAATCACCTTTCCAGAATCTTCTGCGCGACAGGCGTACATACCAGTTGCTAAGACGTTCGTCAACAAAGGTCTGGATGAATCTGCCTGCTTTAGTCGGCTCAAAGTCATTGTAGCAATCATCAACGTTTTTGATAAGAGAGTTGAGTTCTGAGAGTATCCACCTGTCAATTTCAGGCCTTTTATCAGGGGGCAATTCTTCTTCGAGGTATCTGAAATTATCAATGTTGGCATAAAGAGCGAAAAAAGCGTAGGAGTTGTACAATGTGCCGAAGAATTTCCTTTGTACTTCAGCCACACCTTCAAGGTCAAACTTCAGGTTATCCCATGGTTGTGCATTGGTCATCATATACCATCGTGTAGCATCGGGCCCGTATTTTTCTATGGTTTTAAACGGGTCAATGGCATTGCCAAGCCTTTTTGACATTTTATTACCTTTTTTGTCTACGACAAGCCCATTTGATACAACGGTTTTGAAGGCTACCGAGTCGGAAATCATCACGGCAATGGCATGAAGCGTAAAGAACCATCCGCGGGTCTGGTCAACGCCTTCGGCAATAAAATCGGCAGGGAAATTTTCTTTAAAAGTGTCTCTGTTTTCGAACGGATAATGAAACTGCGCATATGGCATAGCCCCTGAATCGAACCATACATCGATCAGGTCTGGTTCGCGGAACATTTTTTCCCCGGAAGGAGAAACCAGTACTATATCATCGACAAATGGTCTGTGCAGGTCAAAGGATTTATAATTTTCATCTGCCTGATCCTTTGGACTGTAATCATCGAAAGGGTTTTTGCTCATAAACCCTGCATCAATAGATTTTTGTATTTCTTTTTTAAGTTCTTTGACCGAGCCGATGCATATTTTTTCGCTATGATCTTCGTTAGCCCATACCGGTAATGGAACACCCCATACTCTTGTTCTGGACAGGTTCCAGTCCTGCAGGTTCTCAAGCCAGTTGCCAAATCGTCCTGTACCGGTTGATGCAGGCTTCCAGTTGATAGTATTGTTAAGTTCGATCATCCGTTCTTTAAGAGCTGTTGTGCGTATGAACCATGAATCGAGTGGATAATAAAGCACGGGCTTATCTGTACGCCAGCAATGAGGGTATGAGTGTTCATACTTGCCGGCTTTGAAAACTTTGTTTTCAGTTTTTAATTTGATGATAATATCCACATCCGTCGGACGGTCTTTTTTTGGGTTAAAATCAGGGTCGTAATCGGGCTTAACATAACGCCCGGCAAATTCACCCATAGCATCAACAAACCTGCCTTTTTTGTCAACCATCGTTAAAGCACCCAGGTTATATTCTTTTCCCATTTTCATGTCATCGGCACCAAAACTCGGGGCTATGTGCACAATTCCCGTACCTTCCCCGGTACTGACAAAATCGCCATGAATGACCCTGAAAGGGTCACCTTCATCCGGCTGTGCATATGGCAAAAGTTGTTCATAACGTATCTCTTTAAGCTTAGCTCCCTTAAATGTGTCAATATGTTCAAAGGGAACGTCTTTATCGCCGGGCTTAAAGTCATCAAATGACAATCGCCGGTTTGTTTCGGTAAAATAGACGTTCAGCAGGTCTTTGGCCAGGATAACAAAACATGGCAAACCTGTATACGGATTTACAGTTTTTATTTTAACATAATCAATATTTTTATGAACCGCCAGGCCGGTATTGCTGGGTAAAGTCCATGGAGTGGTAGTCCAGGCAAGCAGGTAAACATCTTCATGACCGTCTTTGAATAAAAACCCGGATCTTTCATTTCTGGTAACCTTGAACTTGACGGTTAGAGAAGGGTCTTTCACTATACGGTAACAACCCGGCTGGTTAAGTTCATGGGAGCTCAGCCCTGTGCCGGCAGCAGGTGAGTATGGCTGAATAGAATAACCTTTATATAATAGACCTTTTTCATAAAGCCGTTTCAAAAGATACCAGACGCTTTCTATATATTTATTATCAAAAGTGATATAGGGGTCATCCATGTCAATCCAGTAACCCATTATACGGGTAAGATATTCCCACTTGTCCTTGTATTTCATAACGTCTACCCGGCATGCTTCGTTGAATTCTTCAATAGATATTTTTGTGCCAATATCTTCTTTGGTAATGCCAAGCATCTTTTCAACGCCCATTTCTACAGGAAGTCCATGAGTATCCCAGCCGGCTTTCCGTTGCACGAAAAAGCCTTTTTGGGTTTTGTACCTGCAAAAAATATCTTTAATAGTGCGGGCCATCACATGGTGTATGCCCGGCAACCCATTCGCCGAAGGTGGCCCTTCATAGAAAACCCAGGGAGGATTGTTCTTGAATAATTCAATACTTTTTTCAAAAATATTATCAGACTCCCAGTAATCCATTATTTCATTCGCAATGCCGGGAAGATCCAATTTCTTGTATTCAGGATATTTTTGCATTTCAATGTGTTACTTTATATTAAAGTTTGTTTTAAACTATAACGGTTTGAAAATTATAGCTTAATTCTGTTTTAGAATTTAAAACAATTTTAAAGGCGCAAAATTATATAAAATTTATCACTACTGTCCGATTAAAATTAAATTTAGCCACTAAGGCAACAAGACACCAAGATACACAAAGCCAATAGTATTGATTGTCAATTCATAGTGAATCTACTGTCTTTGAGGCATAAAAGAAACATAATTATTACCTTCAAATTGATCAAACTTTGCTAAATGCTTATTTATATGGAGATTCAAAAGTTTTAAAAATTTTAATCGGACAGTAGTGAAAATTTATCACTGATAGGGATGTTTGTTCTTTAGGGCTAAATAATATTTGTTTCAAATGCTGAAAAATGAAAATTTTAATGAATGTTGAGTTATAAATGATACACGGATTTTAAGACGGTAAAAATCGTAAAAAATATAAAATCAGGTTAAGCAAAAATGTTAATTTGCAGGGGTTGCCACAAATGATGGAAGACTTTGAAAAACAACTGAAATAAAGGGTCTGTGCAGAAAATCAATTATCAGAAAAGCATTTTAAGTTAAAAAATTTTTATATCAAGCTTAATTTCATTGAACAAACAGATGCTTTTTTTCGTTTTTAATTATCGGTTTAACTAATAAGCCTAATTGGATTAAACAAATAACTAATTATTTTTTCAAATTCAAAAACTGAATATTATGAGTAAGCATTATTCAAGTGCAGTTTGGGGAGGCAGTCTTGCCGGCGGCAAAGGCCATTATATACTAAAATCAAGCGGATATAAAGGCGAGTATAATTTTTCTTCACGTTTTGAGGATAACAAAAAATTATCAAGCCCTGAGGAGATGATAGGGGCAGCTCAAGCCAGTTGTTATTCTATGGCATTATCTCATACACTTGATCAGTCGGGTTATACTCCTGAAAAAATAGAAACAGAAGCTGAAGTCACACTGTCAAAAACTGCGGGTTCTTTTTCTATCACGGAAATATTATTAAAAACCAGGGGCAATGTTTCAGGTATTGATCCTGGCAGGTTTGTTGAGATAGCCAATGAAGCTAAAGAAACCTGTCCTGTATCTAAGGCACTTAGAGGGACAAACATAAGGCTTGAGGCGCAATTGGTTAATGATCAAAAATAAAGTTGCATAACTAACTGTGGCAATAAGCGGGCAATTATTTTGGTGCGCATTTTCTTTTATTGTATCGTTTCGCCCCATTTTTCCATGTGTACCCTTTCGGGTTTGAAGTTGTTGTTTCTGGGTTTTTCTTCAGCGGGGAAGCCTATTGATATTAGCGATACGGGTATAATATTTTGGGGGTATTCAAATACTTTTCTCATGGCTTCCGTTCTTTCTTTACGCGGGTACATTCCCAGCCATACTGCACCTAATCCTGCAGCATGGGCAGCTAAAAGGAGGTTTTGTGTTGCTGCCGCACCATCAAGTGCGATAGCACTTTCACGCTCTTCAAGCTTTGTATCTCCACAAACCATTATTGCCATTGTTGCATCTTTTAGCATTTTTCCATAAGGGTGAAGCGCGGCTAACATGTCAAGTTTTTGGCGATCTCGTGTAACCAGAAAATGCCATGGCTGCTTATTCCTTGCAGAGGGTGCACACATAGCAGCATCAACTATGAACCTTACCAGGTCATCACCTACCGGCTTGTCTTTTTGATATTCTCGTATGCTCCGACGGGTAAATAAAATATCAGCTTTTGGAAACATAAATTCAAGTTTTTTGTTAAACATCAAATTCAAATTGAATAATTATATTAGTTCAAATATAACGAATTTAAAGGCAATTAAAATATCACTATTGTCCGATTAAAATTAAATTTAGCCACTCAGAGCCTCAAGTGGCTATAAAAAAAGTAAATATTACCTCCAATACTGTCACCTTTAACAGAATAATGTATTAATATAGAGATTCAAAAGTTTTAAAAAATTTTAATCGGACAGTAGTGTTAAAATATATAAATATTATCTTCTTTGAATAAATTTACGCTTAAACTCATCAGTTTTCTTTTGTCTTCTTTTTTTTGTTTTGATATAACCGTAAAATAAAAGCGTGATACCTACCAACAGGGAACCATATGGGAGCAGGTAATTTTCTTGAAAAAAAGGTATTTTTGAGAACCGACATAAAATGAATATGATTCCCACGGCTGTAAGCAGCCATCCTCCCAGTCGCATTTTTTCACCTGTTTTTTTATCGGTTTTCTGAAACTCGTCCAGCAAAATTATGTTGTCAATCTCCTGAACTATTTTCTTAATATCGGTATCATTGAATTTCCTTTCGCGCAACTCTTTTCGGATTTGCGTATAGTCCACCCCTTCTCTTTTTTTTTCAAGATACTTATTTATAGTGTCTTGTAATTTATTGCCTGACAACATATTAAGAGCATTAATCAAGATAAATACTTTCTCCGACCCCAATTGGCAGATTAAGGCCGTACCATATAAACAGTAAAACGATCCACATCAGAAAAAGAATGATCGCATATGGTATAAGCAGTGAGATAACGGTTCCTATTCCTATTCGTTTATCGTATTTTGCAACCCATCCAAGCAGTAGCGGGAAATAAGGATAAAGAGGTGTTATAGCATTGGTGATGGAGTCGCCGATACGGTACATCAGTTGCACGAAAGCAGGGCTAAAATTCAGTTGTGCCAGCATAGGTACAAAGATAGGTGCAAACACTGCCCATTTAGCAGAACCGCTTCCCATGAAGATGTTTAGCACAGCCACCAGGATCATGAACAGGGTAAATAACAGGGGCCCTGTCAGTCCGGTTTGTTGGAGAAATTCCGCACCGCTAATAGCCAGGATCCTGTCGAGGTTTGATTCGCCAAACAGGTATATAAACTGGGCTATTATAAGCATAAGTACGATATATCCTGAGAGTTCTTTCATACCTTCCTGCATAAATTTCAGTGCATCGTTGGAATTTTTTATTGTGCCGACAGCTTTTCCGTAAACGTATCCGGGTAATGCAAAGAGCAGGAATAAGATAGGTACCAATCCTCTTAGAAAAGGGGAAGGGACTATTCCCCCGGTTTCGGGGTCTCGTAGCGGAGCACCCGGTGGTGCAACAAGAGCGATTATTATAATGGCATAAATGAGCAAAACGATCCCTGCCCTTTTCATGCCCTTTTTTTCTTCGGGTTTGATAATATGTGACTGATCCTGAGAGTCGTTTTCAATATAGCCGGCTCCGGTAAAAGCTTTGCATCTGGGTATTGTAAACTTTCTCACGATAAATGCACCTGCAAATCCCAGCATTATAGTGGAAACTATCATAAAATACCAGTTGGCCGTGGCACTGACTTCTTGTTGAGCAACTTCAGTACTTATTCCTGCAAGTAAAACATCGGTACCAGCTATAAGAAAGTTGGCGGTAAAACCTGCTGTTGCACCGGCATATCCGGCAACTAACCCTGCTACGGGGTGCAAACCCATCTGCGAAAATATCAGCGCAGCTATCGGTGGTACTATCACAATACCCGCATCGGATCCGATATTACCGCATGCACCTATAATAAAGATAACCGGAAGTACAACTTTTTTTGGAACGGAAAAAGCTATTGACCTCAAAATTACGGCCAATAAACCACTGCGTTCGGCTACGGATACTCCCATCAGCATAACCAAAACCAGCCCGAAAGGAGCAAAATGGGCGAAGTTGGTGACCATAGATTCGACAAAGTTGCGCAATCCCTCGCCCGACACAAGACTTATCGCAAAAACATCCTCACCTGTGGCAGGGTCGGTGGCCTGAACATTAAAATAGCCGGTTATAGCACTGGAAATTACTATTATTATACAGATCCAGGCAAAAAGCCAGAAAGGATGGGGTAACTTATTACCCATCTGTTCAACCCACCGCAAAAAACCTTTTGAACCTGTTGTTTCTGATTCTTTAGCAGATTTATTGTTTTTATTATCCTTAGGATCAATATTACCTGTATTGCTTTTATCTTCTGTCATAAGTAAATTATTTTTGCTGGCGCAAAAATGTAAGTTTTTTTTCTAATTTCCAATCAAAAACAACAATTTCTGTTTTCATTCTTTAGATATGCTGAAATACAACGTCTTGCAAAAAATGCAGCATCTAACGATGAAAGGAGGGGAGTATTATTTCAGGTTGAATTTCCTTAACAAGTCAAGAATATCTTCTGCTTTAACAGGTTTGGCTAGATAATCATCCATTCCGAGCTGCATGTATTTTTCACGGTCGCCTTCAAAGGCATTTGCGCTAAGGCCTATTATAGGTGGTAAAACCGAAAATTTCTTTTTTAATTTTTGTGTAGCAGTAACTCCATCCATTATGGGCATTTGAATATCCATTAATATGAGATCAAATTTTTTTTTATCGACTAATTTTATTGCTTCTTTTCCGTTGGTTGCATAAGTTGCTTTGCAACCCAATGATTTTATAATAAGTGCAACAACTTTTTGGTTGACTACGTTGTCTTCAACATGCAAGACTTTCAATTCGGTTTCAGGCTTATCTTGTTTGGTTTTTTTTCTTGTTTTGGGTTTATCGGTTTTTTGAGCTGCTTTGGCCTTAAAGGTGAACCAGAACTTACTTCCTTTAGCAGGTTTGCTCTCTACATTTATTTTGCCGCCAAGCACATGCGTAAGTTCTTTGCTAATTGATAATCCAAGGCCTGTTCCTTCATACTGGCGTATCCCTTCCATATATAGCTGGGAAAAAGGCTTGAATAAAAGCTTTTGGGATTCCTTATGAATTCCAATACCTGTATCAACTACTTCAATCCGTACATAGAGGTTTTTATCATCTATCCATTTATCGGTCAAAAAGTTTATAGTGATCTTTCCCTTATTGGTAAATTTAACGGCATTGTACAATAAATTACTTATAATCTGAAAAACTTGCTGGTTGTCAGCTTCCAGGTAATCGGGGAGTGAGGGGCTTTTATTGATTATCAGTTTAATATTTTTATTACATATTGACTCAAATAGTTTTTCGGAGTTTGTAATAAGTTCATTGCTTTCAAAAACAGTTGGTTTGATAATGGTTTTTCCGGCTTCTATTTTGGAATAATCAAGGATTTGGTTAATGATATTCTTCAGGTTTTCGGTTGAAAGCCTGATTGTATTTAAGTAATCATATTGTTTTGTATTTAGTTTTGTTTTCGAAAGTATTTCAGCCATGCCGATTATTCCGGTGAGGGGAGTTCGGATTTCATGGCTCATATTTGCCAGGAATTTTTGTTTGAATTCGGCAGAACGTTGAGCAATAGTGACTTTTTCTCTTAATTCTTCACTGCGTTTTCGTTCAGTAATATCTGTAAGTATTACTGCAAACTGGTTGGGCCCCGGTCTATATGAAATAACTTCAAAAAATTTGCCACGTTTTTCTGAATAATATTCATAATTGATCGGTTTTCCGGTTAATGCAACCTGCCCATATCTGTCTATTGAGATGTTGTCTGTTGATGGCATAACATCACGAATGGTTTTACCGATAATATTCTCTTTTTTCAAGCCGGTAAGTTGTTCATATGCATCATTGACTTTTAAAAATTTATAGTTACAGACATTGCCGTTGTCATCAAGTATAACTTCATGCAAAGCCAATCCTTGCTGCATACTTGCAATAAGCCTTCTGTATTGTATTTCTTCTTCAAGAAGCGAAGTTTCGGTTATCCATCTTCGAACCGCATTCGAACACATGCCCGCTAAAGCTTCAAGCTCCTCATTACCTGGCTTATATGCTTTCTTGTCGAAAGAGATGATTATAGTACCAATAAGTTTTCCTTCAAAATAAAGACCTGTAGCCGAAAACCACTTTTTCCCAAATATAGCTTCTATCAGCTTTTCATTGGGGGCGGGATTATGATCGAAAGTAATGCCTGTAAGTGATGAGGGTTTAATCGCAGAATCCTTTTTTATTGCTTCTTTTAACTGGGGAGTTAATTTAAACTTAATCCCTTTAAATATACGATTCAATTCTCTTAAATTGTTTTTATCGATTCTGTCAGACAAGGTTGAATATTGGTATTCCAACTCGTTTGTGGCTTCATGAAAAATGTTGATGCTAACTGATGAGGATTGGGTATTTTTTTCTATGCTATGGCAAATAAAGCGAAAAATGTTTTTGGAAATCGGAATGGAAGCCAGATTAGTTGAAAAATCTTTCAAATCTTTTGAAATTCGCTTTTGCTCTTTAATGATTTTTTTGTCAAGGTCATCATAAGTTGCTTCAGTAATAATGCCAAAAAGCCTTTCCGGTATTCCGTCTTTTCCTGTAACAACGGTTTTATTGACTATAGCATGAAGCCTTTCGCCTTTATTATTTGTAAAATTCCATTCAACATTATGTGCCCCGGAATTGACTGAAAGATGTTCTTTATATAAATCAAATGATTGTGTTTTTCCCTCTATCCCGAGGATTGTTTCGGTTGTTATTTTTGAAGAAGGAAGTCCTAAAAACTTTTCAAAAGCCTTGTTGAAGATGATATGATTTTTGTTTTCATATATCGTAAAAGCCGGAAAGGGCAGGTTGTCCAGTGAAATATTTTTTAGTTGTTCTTCCTTTTCTTTTGTGATATCTGTGAAATAGGCGACAAAACAGTTGTTGCCGGTAGAAAAGGCTTTTACTCTGAACCAACCTTTGAAATGTTCTATATATTGTTCGGTTTCTTTGCTGGAATTATTTTTAACAACATTACCAAAAAATGAAATCCAATCAAACTTTTCTTTTATTATGTCAGGGAAAATTGCAGTCAGCTTTTTACCAATTACCTTTTCAGCTTCTATACCGGTTATTTTTTTGTAAACCTTGTTGACATCTAAAAATTCGGCATCTCTCGGGTTACCATTATTGTCAAGTATTACTTTATGACTGGCATATCCAAAAGGCAGTTGATCAATTATCTTATTATAAAAAGCATCTTTTTTCATTTGAACAAATCTGTGATAAACAGAAAATCGCCGACTAATATACAATTTTTTGCTAAAAAACAATAAATAAAAAGGTTTAATTTTTGTTCTGATTATATAAATTTTCGATAATCAAGAATTTAATTATTAACAGAATATATTTTTGGTTTTAATTAACAGCGTATTGCAAAAATTTATTGCAGACATTTTTTTTCATATTGATTATATCATTAGTATTACCTGGTTGTCATCTTTCAATGGAGGCGGATTCAGTTGTTTTTAAAGCACAATACATACAAATTGATAAATCCATGTCAACTTACGGGGTAATGGCGGTAACTGACAGATTGATCCGGGTTGTTGACTGTGATAAAAAATTATTTTTGATTTTTAGTCTATTAATATTAATTTAAGTTCAAGAAAGACCATAATAAATTACGAGGTAACAAAACATTTTATTTATTTGATTTTGCCTTCAAATGACTCAATATATTCTTCAAGGTTGGGATCGGTTTTGTATTCTTCGTCAAAAAAGAAGATCAGGATTGGTTCCAGGTTCTCAGGGGGGCGGTAACCCGGAATGGCTGTAATAAGATTCAGTTCTTCATCGAAAAAAGCAATTGATGGATAGCTCATTTGTCCTTGCAATATTGCAATGGCAAAATTATGTGCTGATCTTAAACCTCCCGGATTTTCATTAATATATTTTTGTCCTTGAAAAATAATAGGCTCCTTTTGTTCAGCATTAAGTTTTACAGGATAAAATTTTTCATTTAGAATTTGTGCGATCACGGGATGTGAAAAAGTATTTTTTTCCATGCGTTTGCAATATCCGCACCAATCAGTATAGATATCAATAAATATTTTACGGGGGCTTTCCTTGACTTTTTTTATGGCTTCTTCAATTGTAAACCATTCAATTTCGTTGTTTTGAGATTTATTTATTTCCGGTAAAAAAAACAGGGGCAGAAAAGTAAATATTATGTACAAGCGGATTTTCTTATTCATCAGAAATTGATTTATTCGTTTTTTATTGAAAAAATTAAGATGCAAAAATAATTATTTGATTGTAATTATACAAATCCGGCTATGCTATATGAAATGGCAATTAAAGGATTGTGTTCATTACAATCAATTAAGAGATATTATTGGGTTGTTTTAGTTGTGAATTTTAATCCCAGTAAAGAAGTATCATCAATTTGATCTTGGTTTCCCATATGTTTGTAAAAATAATTTTCAAGAATGGTTTTCTGTTCATTTAAAGATTGAGTATGATTTTCAGTAAGTAATTGTTTTAGTTTCCCCGAACCAATTTTTTTACAATTTTGGTCCATTTGATTTAAATAACCGTCTGAAAACAAATAGCATAAACAAGTGTTTTTCAAATCCAGGTAATGGTTTGAATACTTAAAGCTTTTTCTGGTATTACGGCGTCTGATAAAACTTCCTATTGAATATTTATCACCTTTTATTTCGATTAATTCATTGTTTTCCATTAAAATATAAACAGGTCTTCTTGCACCTGCAAAAACTAGGTTATCAAAATTTTTCGAAAAACGGCATATTGCTACGTCCATTCCATCGTCAGGTAATTTATCAAAATTATAGAAATCATCGTCATGGTCATCCGTACCTAAAGCATTAATTGTTTCCTCGTGCAGGAGTGATAATATTTCGGCAGGGTCGGAATGGTTTGCATCAATTATAATTTTATCCAGCAAGGTTTTTCCAAATATTGATATAAAAGCGCCCGGTATACCATGTCCCGTACAATCAGCTAATACAACAAAAATATGTTCGTTTGTTTGATATAACCAGTAAAAGTCGCCTCCAACCAATTCCCTGGGTTTGTGAATTACGAAGAAATCATCAAAAATGCTTTTCAATACTTCGTTTGATGGTAATAATGAGGTTTGTATCTGATTTGCAAAAGAGATGTTTTGGGTTAAGGTTATATTCTGTTTATCATTTATTTTGAATATTTGGGAAAGCTGATTGTTTTTATCCGTAACAGAATCCTTATTAACTGAGATAATATTGTTTTGTGTTTTTATTTTTTCATTAAGTGCAGTTAACTGGTCATTTTGTGTGAGGATTTTTTTTCTTTGCTGCATAATAATTTTATTGATGTTTTTAAGCTCACCATTTATACGTTTCATGTTACGTCTTTGAAAAACCAAAAACACGATAATTAAAATAATTAATACAACTCCGCAAATAATCCCTATTAATACTATACTTGAGGTTTGAGCTTTTGCCCTGTTGATTGAGGTATCAGTCTCCAGCAACTCCTTCTTCAAAAAGTCAACCGAATCGCTATAAAGCTCGGAATAATATTCTATTAGTTCATTGCGTGATTCTTCATACATGTCAGCATGCAAATTAAAAAACAGCTCCCTGTAATATAGTGCTGAATCATATTTTTTTTCGTAAGCATAATATTTTGATAATGCAAGCTTTGTATTTTTGAGAAGGCCGGGCCTGTCATTGTCCTTAGCCATTACTTTAGCCCGGGAGATATATTGTTTGGCTGATTCCGGACAAACCGGTAAAGTATCAATTCCCGTATCAATTAATTGATTGATTTTTATTGTCAAAGAATCTCTTTCATTTTGTAATTCCGGATGAGTTTTGGCAGTATGTAAACCAAAATAACAAACCATCAGTATTAAAAAGGATTTTAAATAATATTTATGATGATTTTTTACCACCTGGCCTTTTATTTTTTGTTAAACATAAAAATTGCAATTATATTCTGAATCCGATAAGCATTAAATCACCCTTGCAGGGTTTTTCTGCTACAGATTTGTCGAGAAAATATTTTACCGAATTAAATTTTTTTGTCGTATCACGTGATTTATTTAAGTCTCCAGGTTCTGAAAAAACAGGTTTTAAAAACCCGTCTTTGTTTGTTAAATAATCAAAAGCATTTTTATTTGGCATGAATATTATGTCACCCGGTTTAAGAGATATGTTGCTTTCGTGATACATATTATTATTACTGTTTTTTATTTTATTAATTACACTGTTCTTACTATTACTGATATAGATCAAAGACAAATTTTTACTCATAAATGAAGCCTTATAAGATTTCAAATCGATCTTTAGTATAGTTAAGGAAATTTTTTCAAAAACATCTGACAGGAATCTGTTATTATTATTTTCGGGCGAACAAATTCCTTTTTCAATATTATTTATTAAATCACGTGTACTGATTTCATTATTATTTTTAATTAATTTATTGAGAAGATCGTTAATAAGTATCATAATAAATGCACCCGGTATTCCATAACCTTTAGTATCGGCGAATGTAACCAGGCAATGTTTTTCAGTGACATTTATCCAATAAAATGAATTAAAGACTTCATCCATTTGTTTTCTGTAAACTAAAACATTTTTAAAACATTTATTTAATTCATTAACATTCGTCTCCATTGTTTTTTGCAACTTTCCTGCATATCTCATGCTGCTTTTGATTTTTTCATTCTTGTGTTCCAGGGATAAAACAGCTTTCTCAAGTGCTAATGTTTTGTTTTCGACCAAATTTTTTTGTTCGATAATTTCTTTTTGTTGGCGGTTCAATTCTTCATAATATTTTTTTATTGCTTCTCTCTGGGCATAGTATTCATCTTTTTGATCGGATATTATTTTGTTTCGCTCTTCAAGCTTTTTATTGTGTTTGGTTCTTGTCCGGTTATTAAAATATATCAGTCCGGATAGAACCAATAAGAGCACAAATAAAGTCCCTGACGAAAACAAATAATAATTGAGTCTTAGAATTCTGTTTTTGATTAATTCATTTTCTTTCTCAAGTAAATTAATTTCATATCTCTCTTTTTCAACAAAATATTTTGATTTCAGTTCCAGTAGTTGATTTTGTTTATCAATATTATACAATGAGTCGGCCACTACGACCAATTTTTTGTGATAATTGTAAGCTTTTTCATATTCGCCCAGGCTACTGCAGATATCAACCAGCTTGAAATAAGATGCTCTTTTCAGAGGCATGGAGGAAACGGATTTGGCTTGATGCAAGCTTTGCAAACATATTTCCTTTGCTTTTTCATACTCCTTCAAATGGTTCAAAATGTAAGAGATATTGAATAGTGTATTGCCATATTCAAGGTATTGTCCGAGTTCTTTTCTTATTTTGGCAACTTTATAAAAGGACTTGAGAGCCAGGCCAGGTTTATTCATTTGGTAATATACAATACCCATATTATTATAGGTATGAGCTTTTCCTGTCAGATTATCCATATTATTGTAGATATCATATGATTGCCTTAGGTAATCTATTGATTTATCCAAATCACCCATTAATCTATAGGTGACGGCAATGTTATTCATATTATTGGCAATACCGATTTGGTTATCAATTTTTTTGTTTATATCAGCAGATTTAAAATATTGTTGCAGGGCTCGTTCATAATTTTCTTCATTTTGTAACACATTGCCTATATTGTTATAACTATTTGCTGATATTTCATGGAAGTTATTCCGTTTGGCAACAGACAAGCTTTTTTGCAAATGGCTGATAGCTTTAATTGCATTTCCGGCTTCCAAGTATAAAATACCTAAATTACAGTTAATTTCAGCAATTTCAAGTGAATCCTGAACCGATAAAGCTTTATTAAGAGCTCTGTCTGCATAATATATAGCACTGTCGGTATTTTTATGTTCCCAGTATTCATAAATGCTTTTGAATATTTCAAGCCGGGTTTTATTATCGCTTTCTTTTTGCAAAGCCATTTGCATACTATCAATTTCGGGATTTTTAGGGGAAGCATATATAAATGCCGGTAGCAAAAAAGTTAAAACATATGAAAGTGTAAAGCTGTGGCTTTTTATGAACATTTTTTATATTTTATCTGTCAGTAGCTTTGATATAGTGCATTAAAATATTATTCAACTCTTTAATGTTTTGCTCTGATTCTTTAAGTTTTTCATTAAGACTTTCGATTTTTTCGTTTGCTTTCATCAGCTTGCGCTGAGAAGCATCTCCGATTTTTGTGATTTTCATCGCGTCTGTCAACAAAATATTAAAATGTTTGATGGTATCTGATAAACCTTCCAATAGCTCTTCTTTTGACGGGGCTTCCTTTTCAAGCAACTTTTGACTTTTTTCAAGGATTTCAAATTCCCTGCCAAACATTTGCTTTATTTCTTCTGATCTCTCGTTATTCATGTGTTTAAATTGTTTTAAACTATTTGAATAAACTTGTGATTTATATTCATTCCCATAAATAACTCTTCGCCTGTTTCCAGGATATCTTCGTCATCTTTTTTGTAGTGCCAGTTAATGAGCACCTTATTGCCGTTATTTTGGAACTCTTCAAGCATTTCAATGATATTAAGAAAGCATTTGGATGTACTCGTATTCAAATAATAAATATAAAAGTTGACAGTAAGCTCTTTATAGGTTTTAAAATATTCTTCGAGCCATTCAAATACAGGCTTATAAAATTCATTCGAATTTTCAGGATAACTTGAACCTGAAATTTTAATGAAATTGTAATTGACATCACCTTCAACCTCAGGCGTGTGCTTTGTTTCGGCTATAAATAAATTTTCCATTTAAATTGCATGTAAATAATTCTAATAATAAATATTATAATTGTATTTGATGTAAAAGATTATTTTAAAAAAGTCATTCCTTGATGAACTTGTATGGCAAATCCATTCCAATAAACAATTCTTCAATACTTTCTATACTGTCATAATCTTCTTCTTTTATGTTGTACAGCCAATTTATATTTACTTTATTTCCTTTTTTAAGGTGTTTTTCAAGTTTTTCAAATATTTCCAATAAACATTTTGATGAGGTTGTGTCAAAATATTTAATTTTAATGTTTAACACCAGATCTTTTCGGTCTTTTTCTTCAATAAATTTATCCAGCCAATCAATGGCAGGTTTGTAGAAATCGTATGCATTTTCGGGATAGCTGTCACCATTAATACTAAATTCTCCATTTTCGGGGTTAAAAAGAATTTCGGGTGTACATTTAGTGCATTTTATATCTAATATTTTCATAAAATATTTTTTTTTTAGATTTATTAACTTTGACCCTTAGGCTGAATTCGTGATGGTAATCATCAATATTTTCAAAATCAACACTCAGCGGAATGCCGGATCGTCTTGCAATATCAATAAATCCAAGCCCTGCACCTTTTGTGTTTACGATATTTTTCTGACGCCTGGTTTTAATATAAAGCTCTTTCAATTCCTGTCGGTTTAATTTATTTATTAAATTATTTCTTTCCATAAGAAACTTTTTCTGGCTATTATTAACCCTGTTTATGGTAATAATTTCAAATCCATCATGATTTTTTAACAGTATAAGCTGACCTTTGCCAAATGATTGCTGATCGAAATAAAACTTTTCATCAGAATGATGCATCACATTTTGTGCCATTTCGATAAAAATTGCAAAAACACGGTTAACTAACTGGGGTTTACAATAGAGGGAAAGTTCTTCCCTGATAGTTTCAGCAAGTAATACAATCAAATCTTGCGTAATAACACCATTAAAAACAAAAATCATTTCATTTTTGGAATTGCCGGAAAAAATTTCCCTGATATTGAGTGGATAAACCATTAAAAAGAAGGTTTAAAACAACTTAAAATTATAATATCAAAAAAGAAAAATCAATGTTTAAGGTTCGACTAGCCTTAAGGCAAAAATAAACAATTAAATTAAATAATAAAACCAATTTTATATTTTAAAGAAAAAAAACAATTTTTTACAAGTTACATTTTAAGTTTTATTTGATAACAATGGAACAAATCTAAAATATCCGCAGGATTTTTCAGTAAAGTCATCATGATCTTTTTTGTGGATTTGTTTCATTATTTGTGTATCGTTAGTACCTATAGGGACAACCATTATACCACCCACACGCATCTGTTTAAATAATTCTTGCGGTATTTCAGGTGCTGCTGCCGTAACCAAAATTTTATCAAACGGAGCATCTGCAGGCAACCCTTTACTACCATCACCATAAAACATCTTCGGTGCATATTTTATCTTCTCTAACAGCTTTTTTGTCTTATTATATAATGTTCTGTGACGTTCAATAGTATAAACCCTGGCTCCCATCTCTAACAATATACAAGCCTGGTATCCGCTTCCTGTACCTATTTCCAGCACTTTATCCTTAGGTTCTATTTCCAGCAGCTCTGTCTGAAAAGCAACCGTATATGGCTGACTAATTGTTTGCCCTGCGCCAATAGGAAAAGGTTTATCCTGGTATGCAAAAGATTCGAAAGATGAGTCCATAAAAAAATGACGTGGTATTTTTTCTATAGCAGAAAGTATTCTGTCATCCTTAATGCCTTTTTTACGAATTTCATCAACAAGCTTCTTTCGTAAACCTTTATGTTTATAAGAATCAATCATTAAAAAAAAATTGCTCCTGAATTAAGCCGGTAAAAAAACGTTTAACCGGTTATCTGATCTGAATTATTCATAAATATATAAAAAATATTTTAAATCCCAAATCCCAAATTCACCCTTGTAAAATAAAAAAACATTTAAGAGGGTAAAAATCTCAAATCCCAAAACCCAAAGAGGCAGTCGGCAGTCTCCAGTCTCCAGTCGGCAGTCACCAGTCGGCTCTGTCAACCCCTATTTGTTACCCGTCACCTGACCCGTCCTAAATTTACTTTACAGAATTTGCGTTAATAATTAATTTTAATTTAAAGAACATTTTAATAATAATGGATAAAGTTGAACC
>PWZB01000069.1 GCA_003567625.1 Bacteroidales bacterium
ATTCTTCCAAAAGCTTTGCAGTGTGAAGGTTTACTTTTATGCTTGAGACCACGGATGCAATGGTTTCGGCAAGTTTTTCAACAAACTCTACCTGGTGTTTTTCAAATTTTTTCAAAGAAGCGAGCTCAAGTACACCATGAATTTCTTCGTTGGCTTTCAGTGGAACGATAAGCAATGCTGTCGGTTTTGTTTCGCCTAATCCGCTGGTAATAGTGACATGTTCTTCGGGTATATCGAGCAGGTACATTGTTTCCTGTTCAAGCGCACATGCGCCGATAAGCCCTTCTTCCCATTCAATGCGTTTTTCGAGGAATTTTTTACGATTATAGGCATAACATGCGGCAAGTTCGAAATACTTATCTTCAGAGTTGTTGTCATTTAAAAGGAATACACCGCCCTGCTTGGCGTCAAGGTAATCTACCAGGTTGGATATGATATTGTATGAAAGGTCTTGCAGGTTTTCATTGTTTTGCCTTACAATATCACCAAATTTTGCAAGCCCTTCGTTGACCCATGAGCGCTGGTAATCTTCCTTTTTATGGATTTCTTCTTCTTCCTTGCTTTTTTTCAGGTGATCGCGCAACCTGATAAGTGATTGCCCGATTTCGTCCGAATCTTCTCTTTCTGTATCTATCTCATAATGTACATCTATATCACCCTGTGCAAGCTTTTCGGTAAAAGAGAGGATCTTTTCGGCTTTTATTCTTTCTTCTTCGGCAGCCGCTTCCAGCTCGCGGGTTTTACCGGCAAATCGCATGCCTGAATAATAACCCGCAGCAGCTATAATAAAAGGCACACTGTTCATTACCCATAACAGAGGATTTTCAATATGTGCCCGTGCAAGATTGCCAAAAGTGAAAACCATATCCCTGGATAAAAATTCAAAGATTATTGATAATACCGGAAATATCAAGCCTATAAGAAAACCGGCAAAAGCAAATTTTATGATAATTTCTTTATTGCTGCTATAGTTCATAATTTCTTATTTCTTTTGGAATAAACTTCAGTTGCTAAAATAATATTTTTTTCAGTGTGAAAATTATAATGGATAAGATTTATTTGATTACGTTAAATAAAGTCGGGGTACGACCGGAACAGATAAAAAAAATTGCATTTGTGACATGAATTCTATCTATTTTATCTTAACATTCAGGAAATTTTCATCTTCAATGAATGCTTCCAGCCGGTCATTGATATTTATTTCGCCGACACCCGCAGGGGTTCCTGTATAAATAAGATCGCCGATTTTCAGGGTAAAATACCTGGAAATATGAGAAATGATTTGATCAAAGCTGAATATCATTTGCGATGTATTGGCTTCCTGTACTTTTTTGCCGTTCAATATCAATCCGAAGCTGATATCATTAATGTTTTTAAATTGATTTTTATCAATGAGATCACTAACAGCGGCTGAGTTGTCGAAAGCTTTTGCAATCTCCCATGGTAAGCCTTTTGCTTTGCATTTTTCCTGGAGGTCGCGTGCTGTAAAATCAATTCCGATGCCAATTTTATCGTAATAAGTATGGGCGTATTTTTCGGAAATATGTTTGCCAAGCTTGCATATTTTGAGAACCAGTTCAACTTCATAATCAATTTTATTGGAAAAACCGGGATAGAAGAAGACCATATTTTTGCGGATTATGGCGGTTTCGGGCTTCATGAACACCACAGGTTCTTTTGGTACTTCACTTCCGAGCTCTTCGGCATGTGCCCGGTAGTTTCTGCCTATACAAAAGATTTTCATAGGTAATTATTTATGGCAACAGTTAATAATGTGGTTTTTTGTGAAAAAATATATTATAATTATAGTTTGACTTTTGGCATCCTTAACCATGCTTTATGGGCAGACATTAATTATTAGTTGGTTGGCAGTATGCTTCAGATGTCCTGTGTTATATTAAATTTTTCCAATATTCTTAAAAAATCTTTTTCTTGCACAGGCTTGGTCAAATATTCATCCATTCCCTGCTCCATGTATTTTTTCCGGTCGCCCTCAAAAGCATTTGCACTTAATCCTACTATCGGTGGTGTATTTGAATATTTTTCCTTGAGTATTTTTGTAGCTGTAATGCCGTCCATAACCGGCATTTGAATATCCATAAGCACCAGGTCGTGTTTGCCCGGTTTAAAAAGATCTAAAACCTCCCTGCCGTTATTGGCTATCTCAACTTTATGACCCATTGAATTCAAAATAAGCATAACTACTTTTTGAGTGACTTTTTTGTCTTCTGCAAGTAAAATATTTAAAGCAGTTGTATTTCGAATGCTTTCAAATTTTTTCTTTTTAATATGTTTTTTATCTTCACTGACGATTTTGGCTTTAAATGTAAACCAGAATTTGCTTCCTTTACCTTCTTCACTTTCAAAATCAATGTTTCCTTCCAATAAAGTGGTAAGTTCCTTGCAAATAGCGAGTCCCAGCCCCGCTCCTTCAATATTATGTGTGGGGGCGTGTTCAATTTGAGAAAATGGTTTAAACAAATGTTTTTTTTCCCGTACACAGATTCCTTTGCCTGTATCTGCAACTTCAATCTTAATAAACAGATCATCATCTGTTTTTACTGATTTAACTAAACTTTTCTTATTATTCATCAAAGTTGTTTTAACGGTAATTTTTCCTTTATCGGTAAATTTAACGGCATTGGACACCAGGTTGTTAAGTACCTGGTTGACACGTTGGCGATCGCTTATTATATAATTTGGTACTTTCGGGCTAATGGAAGTTTGAAAAATAATACCTTTTTTTTCTGTTAAAGGTGCAAAAAGAGTGTGTGTATCAGAAATAAGCTTTTTGACATAAAACTTGTTTTTTTTCAATCTTACTTGCCCTGCTTCGATTTTGGAATAGTCCAGGATCAGGTCTATGATTTCCCTGAGGTTTTCAGCTGATTGTAACAGGGTGTTTAAATAGTTTTTCTGATGTGGATCCATATTGGTTTTTTTCAATATTTCAGCCATTCCCATTACTCCTGTCAGGGGGGTGCGAATTTCATGACTCAAGTTAGCAAGGAATTTTTGTTTAAACTCTACAGACCTGTGGGCTATTGCAATTTCCTGTTCTAAGTAATGGGCTCTTTTGAGTTCGGTAATATCGCGCATAATTCCAAAAACACGTGGTTTATCCTTTATGCTCAATGCTGTATTGCTGACTTGAATATCTTTTATTAAACCGGATCTGGTAAATATTTGAAATTCAACTATATTAGGTATTTGTGAGCCTTTTAATCTTTCATTATAGCGTTTTTCAACAAGTAATTGTCCTTTTTTTGTCAACAGATCATTAATGTCAAAGGACTCGGATAACAATTCTTCTTTGCTGTATTCTGTGATCTCGCAGAACCGTTCATTGACAAATTCGAATTTTTTACCATAAAGTATATATATTCCATCAAAAGCATTATCCAATAAACTGCGATATAGCTTTTCCGATTCTCTCAGAGCTTCCTGTGCTTTTTTTCGTTCAATGTATATGCTTAATTGATTTGCAATTATTTCAAGTATTTCTTTGCTGTTTTCGTCGTAAGCCCGGGGATTATCATAGCTTTGAACTACCAAAGCCCCCATTATTTTATCCCCGGTTTGTAACGGTACACCGAGCCATGATTCAGCGGTTACGCCAATCAGGTCAATAACATTAGACTCGGCCAACTTAAAAGTTTCTTTTTTGTTCAGAAGCATGGATGATTTTCGTTTTATTACCAGGCCGGTCAATGAATTTTTTATCGACCAGTCATCAGGCGGTGCACTTGTTTCATCTATATCAAAAGGAGAATGTAGAGCTCCTGTTTTTTTATCATGAAAAGCTATAAAGAAGTTTTTGGTATCAATAATGTTGCCAAGCTCTTTTCTGACCGCTTCGAAAAGCTCCTTTAAACTGTCGGCATTAACCATAGCATTTGCTATGTTGTATTGTATCTTTCTTATCGTTTCTGCACGTTTGAGCTCTTTCGTGTCTTTTTCATATTGAGCCTTGAGGTCTCTATTATCTCTTTTTAAACGTTCATGGTTTTGCGTAAAATGCTTTTTTGATTTGTATTGATTTTTCATAAACGATCGGTTTGGATAAGTAATTATTACGGGCTGGTTTATATGGTTAATTAAACTTCAGGAAATATTAATTAAAATAATCAGTAATTAATAACATTGCGAAATTATAAATTAAAATAAATTATTTTTTAAAACAACTGAATTTATTTTCATTCATGATTTGATTTCTTGATATTTGAAAAGTATTATGAAACGCACATTTTGTTAAAACACGAACACAAGCTTAAAAAAGTAGCAGCATTAGGGCTTATTGAGTATTGGAATATCTTAACCATCGTACAATAGTGATAAAAACAAACTTTAGTCAAAATTTGATTGCAGTTTTTTGCTGCGGTAAGAATTACAATGATAAAGGAAAGACTAAGCCCGGATAAAGAAACATTAATAGGTGATTAATCGGTTAAAAATTTTAAACTTAATCTTTTTTAATAATAAAACCGCTGTCATCGGCGGCAGCTTTTAGTTTTATTTTTTTTATTACGGTTTTTGTTGACAGCGGAAAGTCAGCCTTCATCATCCAGTCATAATACTGCGGTTCTTTTCGAAAAACTTCTTTTACGCTTTTGCCCTTGTATTTTCCGAAATTAAAAACTTCGACGCCTTTTCTGTTAATCCCTATATGTCCTGCCAGGTCAACATTTTTTTGATTATATGAAAATTTATAAAGAGCATCCATATCATTTTTAACAGGTTTTGATACGCTGCCGTCGTTGTAAATATATTCGGTATCCTTGTATTTTTCAATTTGCGAGATCAATATTTCATATGTGGCACGGGTATCGGCTTTGGCTTCGTGGGCATCATGCAGTTCTTTGCCGCAGTAAAAACGGTAGGCAGCTTTCAAGGTGCGTGGTTCCATCTTGTGAAAGATGTTTTGTACATCAATGAGCCTTCTTTTTGTAATGTCAAAATCAATACCGCATCGCAAAAACTCTTCGATAAGCATAGGTATATCAAATTTATTTGAGTTGTAACCGGCCAGATCACAATTAGCCAGGAAGTTCTCCAAACGGTGTGAAATATCGGCAAATGCAGGTTTATCCATAACATCCTCGTTTGTAATGCCATGGATCGCTGTTGCCTCAGATGGAATTTTTACCCCCGGATTAATTATTTTATGGTAATCCTCATAACTATTGTCAGGACTGATTTTTAAGATATAGATTTCTATAATCCGGTCTTTTACAACATTGGTGCCTGTAGTTTCGAGATCAAAAAAAGCCAGCGGGCGTGTAAGTTTTAGCATAATTAGTTTATCTCGTTTTTGCTTTGTGTTTATGCAAATATAGTGATTTGTTTACCCCGTTTAAATAATTATCAGAAAATTATGCTAACCTGGGGCTGGTGGCTCGGTGTTGAGGGTAACGGGTGACGAGTAACGGGTGACGAGTAACGGGTGACGAGTAACGGGTGACGAGTAACG
>PWZB01000022.1 GCA_003567625.1 Bacteroidales bacterium
CCCAAAACAGAGGAGCCCCATACATCTCCGCCGTCTGACTTTACAGCAGGTAAAGATGCGGAATTTCAATTCAACCTCTTTCCGAATCCCTGCAAAAACTATATAACACTTAGCTGGTGCTCGGAAGAGGAGATGGCGGGCAGAGGAACTATCGAGATACGCAATTCGCAGGGTGTGCTTATGCATACCGTGAAAGCCACCAACAACTGCGACCAGAAGATAGTACCGCTGTCAGACTGGAATAGCGGTAACTACATCGCCGTTTTCCGTTGGGGAAGTATTAGAAAAACCATGCCGTTTGTTGTGGTAAGATAGTATAAGAAGTGTTTTAAAGTTCTTGAAATTTTTAAAGTTTCACATTAATTTTATCCGGATTTTGTAATTGGAATAATTTTTGTTATCTTTGCATATTGAATTACATGGGGCTGATTTGGATTAGACAGCAAGTGTAGTTAAATTGCAAGCATGCCGAGCGTAGTGAATCTGGCTCGTAAATCCCAGGCACATCGCCAATAAATGGCAACGAAAATGACTATGCGTTGGCAGCTTAATAAAAGTTATTAAGCGCCATCTGTTTCCCGGGAAGCTATGCCCGGCTGCGTCCCCAAGGAAACATCAGAAAAAGCCGGGATAAGCCGGCTGAAGCTCCGCCGGCCGGTCAAAAATCAAAGGAGCTAAGCAAAAGATAGGGCCGCCTTTTCCCGGTGTTTTGTCAAAAATCAACTAAAGGCTAAGCATGTAGAAAACAATTGGGCTGCTTGTTTGGACGAGGGTTCAAATCCCTCCAGCTCCACAACACGTTTTTATCCAAGAAGTAATATTTAGCTTATATTAGCATATCACTTCTTGGATTTTTACCTTTTATAATCTTTAAATATGTATATCCAAAATAACACAAGAGACGTTTTGTTGTTCGTTTTTATAATTATAATGATTTCTTGTGGTGCTCCCGAAAAAAAGCCAACAAATGATATCAAGGAAAAAAAACCTGAAAGAGCAACACTACCGTCATTTGACAGCGACTCGGCTTTTTACTATCTTAAAACCCAGGTAGCTTTCGGACCAAGGGTTCCCAACACCGAATCACATAGAGAATGCGCCAATTATCTTATCAAAATCCTTGATCGCTTTGCCGACACCATATACGTCCAGGAAACCACTGTCACAGCTTTCGACCGAACCAAACTGGATATTAAAAACATAATAGGGTCTTTCAATCCTGAAAATACTAGTCGTATTTTACTAGCAGCACACTGGGACACCCGCCCCTTTGCCGATGAAGATCCTGACCCGGAAAATTTTTATACGCCCATAGAAGGAGCCAATGACGGAGCAAGCGGAGTGGCAGTACTGTTGGAAATAGCAAGGCTGCTGTATAAAAATCCAATTGAAACCGGAATAGATATAATACTTTTTGATGCCGAAGATTATGGCGCACATTCACGTCATAATAAAAATGCAGAAGATACATGGGCGCTGGGTTCTCAATATTGGTCTCAAAACCCACACGTTCCAAATTATTTCGCCCGTTTCGGCATTTTGCTTGACATGGTCGGAGCTCCTAATGCAACATTCAAACATGAAGGCTATTCAATGTATTTTGCACCGAATATCGTAAGAAGGGTATGGCAAACAGCCCAAAGCGCAGGTTACGGAAATTACTTCTTAAACCAAAAAGCAGGCTATATAATGGATGACCATTTCTATATAAACAAATACCGCAACATACCTACTATAAACATAATACACCAGGATGACTCTACACCACACGGTTTTTTTGAACACTGGCATACGGTTAAAGATGTAGTTGAAAATATCGACAAAAACACATTAAAATCAGTTGGACAAACAGTACTTAATGTAATCTATGAAAATTGACCGTTCGAAAAACAAATTATTATTCTTCAATCAGGTTAAATGCTGTTAAAAAAACAATAATTTTGCAAAAAAAATCATTCTTATTGAAATGGTTTTTATCAATATAATATGCTCTTTGAAAAATTTTTATATATTTGCAATCAATTTACAATTAATATTAAAGGCCATTTGGTTATATTCTTTAACCTTAGTGATTAAAATTTCGGGCAATATTTTATGATTATTTCATTATTTTTGTAACTTAGCACCTTGAAAAATCTAATCACGGATTAAGGCCGGAGAGGTGGCCGAGTGGTCTAAGGCGCACGCCTGGAAAGTGTGTATACCCCAAAAGGGTATCGAGGGTTCGAATCCCTCTCTCTCCGCTGCAATCTGTAAAAGGCTGATAGCGAATTAATTAAAGAATTTTTAACAAAACCAATAAAATTAAACTATGAAAAAATTATTTGTCTTTTTGACACTAGCAGGAATGCTTTCATTCGGTTTGACATATGTGGCGCAAGCTGACGAGCATACCGGCCCCCAGGCTGAGGTGAATAATAATGATACCATTATTGATGAGGAAGAGCCGGATCTGACACCGGCAGAAATTATGGAACTGGAAGCTGAAGAAGAAGTGGAAGAAGATGTAACATTCCACTATGTATTAAAAGAACAATTTATTGAGGGTGACGCCAGGTTTATGAGCATCATTCTTTTGTGTTTGATAATAGGTTTGGGATTAAGCCTTGAAAGGATTATTTATCTAAACCTTGCAAGCACCAATACCAAAAAGCTTCTTGGCAAAGTCGAAGATGCAATGAAAGAAGGCGGTGTTGAAGCCGCAAAAGAATTGTGCCGCAACACCCGCGGGCCTGTTGCAAGCATTTTCTATCAAGGCTTAGACCGCTATGAAGAAGGTATGGAAATAGTTGAAAAATCCATTGTTTCATATGGCAGTGTAATGATGGGCCGCCTGGAAATGAACCTTACATGGATATCACTATTTATAGCAATTGCCCCCATGCTTGGATTTATGGGTACCGTTATAGGTATGATCGGTGCTTTTGATGCTATAGCTGCTGCCGGTGATATTTCGCCCACAATTGTTGCCGATGGTATTAAAGTAGCACTATTAACAACAGTTTTTGGCCTTATTGTAGCTGTAATACTGCAGATCTTTTACAACTATGTTGTTGCGAAAATTGACGGAATAGTTAACAGTATGGAAGATGCTACAATATTATTTATGGATATTTTAATTAAGTATAACAAATAATAAATCCTTCGCCTTATGAGTGAAAATTTGATAGATATAGGTATGTATATTACATACGGGCTATTAGCCATAGCCGCAGCAACCTCAATTATATTTCCAATCATCCATTTTGCAAAGGATATAAGTAAGGCAAAAGGAACATTAGTCGGGATTGCAATATTAGCAGGCGTTGTATTGATCGCTTATTTAATCTCAAGCAGCGAACCTTATGAAGGTGTGTCTGCAATGGCTTCAAGGTGGATAAGCGCAGGCATAACATCCGTCTTTTTCCTTGCCGGCTTGGCTATATTAGCTGCAATTTTTACCGAAGTTGTAAAGCTATTTAGATAATATAGAATAATATAAAAATTAAAAGGAGACCTGTTTTATGGCTCGAATGAGACCCGAAATAAACGCCGGATCAATGGCTGACATAGCCTTTTTACTCCTAATATTCTTCCTGGTTACTACAACCATGGATGTGGATATTGGAATAACCAGGATGTTACCGCCACCAATTGACCCAAATGCACCACCGCCACCACCGGTACGTGAAAGAAATGTATTTGTAGTGTTGGTTGACAGGCATGACAGGCTTATGGTAGAGGGGCAAATCACATCGATTGACCGGTTGCAAACAATAACCAAAGAATTTTTGTTGAACCCGCACGATGACCCCTCAATGCCCGAAAAAAGAATTGATACAATACCACATCTTGGTAAGATGGAGGTATCAAGAGGGATCATTTCACTTCAGAATGACCGTGGCACATCTTACGAAATGTACATCTCAGTCCAAAATGAACTTGCTGCGGCAATCATGGATATACGTGATGACGTCTCAAAAGAACATTTTGGTTTGGAGTTCTCTGAATTAAGAGACCAGGAACTCATTGATGCAATCCGTAGTGCAGTGCCTATGGCAATATCTGAAGCCGAACCAAAAGATATAGGAGACTAATAACTATGGCTAGATTCAAAAAAGACACCAAAAGCGGTACTCCCAAAATCAATACCGCTTCATTGCCCGACATTATTTTCATGTTGTTGTTCTTCTTTATGGTAACAACAACATTAAGGGAAACTCAGTTGTTCGTCAGAACACAACTCCCTTTTGCAACAGAAGTGCAAACACTGGAAAGAAAATCACTGGTGAGCCATATTTACATCGGACCACCATTCCAAACACGAATCTTTGGTACCGAACCACGGATTCAACTACAGGACCAGTTTGCTACTGTTGATGATATCGCCTCTTTTATATCTGCAGAAAGAGAAGCAAGAGCTGAAGCCGAAAGACCACTTATGACCACATCACTTAAGGTGGACAGAGAAACAACAATGGGAATTGTTACCGACGTTAAACAAGAGCTTAGGCAAGTTAATGCCCTTAGAATTAACTACTCTACCGCCAGGGGTGAAATCCCGAGAGAGGGACTAAGATAATACAACTTTCGCAAATATCTCTAAAAAGGCGTTTAAACTTAAACGCCTTTTTTTACTGAAAAAAATCAATATTAAAAAAACAGCATATATTAATTATTGATCTTTTTTAAAATTAATTAACTGTTGTTAAATATAGTTAATCGATGTTTTTGTATTATTATTGAGAATAACTTTGTAGGAAAAGTTTATTAAAAGAAAAAAAGCAGTTGATAAAATACAATAAAATTTTTACCATTTTAGCTTATATAATGAAAAAAGTGTTGCAAAAATCTGTTTAACATATTATTTAGTATCTTAAAATTAAAATGTATTGTATGACAAAATGATTCTTTTTGATCAATTTTTGCTTAATAAATATTTATTTAAGCAGCCAAAATAATGAGGTTTGGTGAAAAAAAAAGTCATCATATTATTTATAATAATACTTGCATTGTCTTTAACGGGATTGATTTGTATTCAGCTTTATTGGATCAGAAATGCCATAGTCGTTAAAGAAGCCAATTTTGACAGAGGTGTGAGTGAAGCCATTTCTTCGGCCGTATATAAGTACAATAAAATAGAATTGGCAGCCAAATTATGCAAACAAAGATCACAAATTCAACAATTTAACTACGTATATAGTATTCTTGACTCACTGAATCGCTTTTACTACCGACAAATTTTTCCTGCAGACGATTACCACCAAAGTTACCGGTTTGATGATAAAAATGTATACCGGGAAAATAAAACAGCATTTGAAAAATCCAAAAAAAATAAAACCTACAGTTCTGTTGACAAAGGTTTTGTTTTATCTTCAGAATATGAAATCGCCGGAGATCGGGGATATACTCAAAGAAATAGGGTAAATGAATTTGATGAGGCTTCATTCAGAATTTTTCGCGAAAGAACACAAATTATAAATGACCTCTTTGATGACCTCTTTATTACAAAACGTTTTTCTTCCAGCCTGACATATGATTTTACCCGGCAAATACTTGATTCACTTATCAATTATGAGTTGCAAAATCATGGAATATTGACAGATTATAAGTTTGGCATATATAATCCTGTTTACAACAAATTTATATGTGAACAAACCGGTAAACAGTCTCAAAAACTTCTTAAAGAGGGGTATGTGTTTAGTTTGTTCCCTGATTATGTTTTCAGCAATCCGGAATATCTTCTTGTATATTTCCCGGATCAAAATAAATATTTGCTATCACAATTGAATTTAATGCTTGGAATTTCAATAGTTTTTATTTTTATTATCATATTCTCTTTTGTTTTTATTATCTTTACAATAATTAGGCAAAAAAAACTTTCTGTAATAAAAAGCGACTTCATTAATAATATGACTCACGAGTTTAAAACGCCAATATCAGCTATTTCACTTGCTTGTCAAGCCCTTAATGATAAAGATGTCCGGAAAACCGACAAACTCTACCAAAGTTATATTACAATGATTGATGAAGAAAACAAAAGACTGGTTTCGATGACTGAAAAAATGCTTCAGACAGCCTTGATTGAGAAAGGTAAGCTTAAGCTTAATTTTTCAGGCATGGATATACATGAAATTATTTGTAATGCGATTGATAAAATTTCTTTGCAACTTAAAAACCGCCATGGTAAAATAATAAAAAATTTTCATGCAGAATCAGCATACATAAAAGTTGATAAAACCCATTTCAACAACCTTGTTTTTAACCTTCTGGATAATGCCATAAAATATACAGTTAATACACCTGAAATTATTGTTACAACTAATAATAATGAAAAAGGCATAATATTAACCGTTGAAGATAATGGTGTGGGTATTAGTAAAGCACTGCGGAAAAAAATATTTGACAACCTTTACCGGGTTTCCACAGGAAACATTCACGATGTTAAAGGTTTTGGTCTTGGGTTAAGCTATGTTAAAAATATAATTGAACTTCATGGAGGAAATATAGATTTGGAAAGTGAACCTGGAAAAGGTTCAAAATTTATAATTTTTCTGCCTTATGTTTTAAACTATAAAAATAATAATGATAATAATCAGAAATCTAATTAATTATGGATAAACAAAAAGTTAAATTATTGCTGGCGGAAGATGACCCCAACCTGGGGACAATTCTTAAAGCATACCTTGAAGCTAAAGGGTTTCCCACAACATTATGTGTTGACGGACAAGAAGCCTACGACCAGTATCTGAAAGAATCCTTTGATTTTTGTATTCTTGATGTAATGATGCCATTAAAAGACGGTTTTACGCTGGCTAAGGAGATACGTAAAATAGACCAAAAAATACCGATTCTCTTTCTTACAGCCAAAACAATGCAGGAAGACATTATTGAGGGTTTGAAAATCGGGGCTGATGATTACATCACAAAACCATTTAGTATGGAAGAATTGCTGCTGCGGATAAACGCAATTTACAGACGGTATTCCCCTGACTTGGATAAGTCTATGCAAAAAACTTATTTCCATATTGGAGAATATACTTTTGACTTTTCCCGTCAGCTTCTTTCAATACAAGACAAACAGCAAAAACTTACATCAAAAGAGTCTCAACTATTGAAAATGCTTTGTGATAATGCAAACGATGTCCTTAACCGCTCCGATGCGCTGAAACGAATATGGTTCGACGATAATTATTTCAATGCCAGGAGTATGGATGTTTATATAGCCAAATTGAGGAAATATCTGCAAGACGACCCGAATGTGGAGCTTATGAACATTCATGGCAAAGGATTTAAGCTCGTAATAAATAAAAACAGGGTTAAAAAACAAAAGTAAAGATTCTATATCCTGCTGATATTACTTTTTTACATCAAACATGGTTGCAAAGGAGCTCAATCATCTAATTGTATGGTCTGACCCCACCTAAAGGGTGTGATTTTTATTAATTTTCAATTTGCGGATTTATGAATGATGACCGGAGAATTTTTTCCCTTCTTGAAATTACGCAAAGCTTAAGGTCTGTCATTGAGCGCAACTATACCGCCACATATTGGATAAAAGCAGAAATAGCAAAGCTGAATTTTTATCCGCGAAGCGGGCATTGTTACCCTGAACTGGTAGAAAAAGCCGGAAATATCGTCAAAGCCCAAATGCGAGCAACTATCTGGGCAAGTGATTATCAAAATATCAGTAATAACTTTCAAAGAATTGTCGGAGAACCACTCAAAGAAGGAATAAATATTCTTTTCAGGGCATCCATAACATTTCACCCGGTTTACGGACTTTCTCTTAACATTGTTGAAATAGAGCCTGCATTTACTTTAGGTGAAATGGCCCGTGAAAAACAAAAAACCCTAAAAAAGCTTGTAAATGAGAAGCTTTTTGAAAAAAACAAAAGCACGCAACTACCTCTTCTGCCGTCAAAAATTGCTGTTATATCGGTAGAAACAAGCAAAGGCTATCATGACTTTCTGAATATTATAAATAACCATCAGCAAAAATTCACCATCAAACATACACTATTTCCGGCTATATTACAAGGCGACCGTGCAGTAGAAACAATTACGGCACAACTTAGAATAATCAGAAAAAATGCTGATAATTTTGATGCCGTTGCTATCATCAGGGGCGGAGGCGGAGATATAGGCTTGAACTGCTACGACAACTATCAAATGGCAAAAGATGTCGCCCTATGTCCAATACCAGTTATTACAGGTATTGGGCACTCAACAAATGAAACTATTGTGGAAATGATAGCATGGATAAACAAAATAACTCCAACTGATGTCGCATATTTTCTTATTAGCAAATTCGAAACTTTCTTTAACCGATTGGAAGATAATAGAAAATCATTAATAAATAATGCTGAAAAACTTCTGAAACAGGAAAAATACAGAATGAAGCATACATCAGACATGATTAAAGCTTACTCCGAAAAAACAATTCAAAAACAATCATTTCAGATATATAACCTTGCAAAGTACATGCATAATGCATCCACCAACCGCATTAAATACCAGCAAAACAAATTGTCAGATACAGCAGCAAAACTTGCTTATATTCCTAAAAACCAACTTTTTAAACAACAAACTCAATTAAATGTATTTATTAAGATTTTCTCCGCTTTAACGCTAAATCACTTAAAAATTCAAAAAAATATAATTTCACTTAACGAAAATAAAGTAACCCTTCTTGACCCCAAAAACACTTTACAAAGGGGATATTCTATTACTCTCAAAAAAGGCAAACGAATTATTACGTCAAAATCAGCCTGTAAAGGAGACGAAATAGAAACTATCTTAAGCAAGGGAAAACTAACCAGTACTGTCAAATAAAAATAAGATTATACCTAAATAATTAAAACTCAAACTTATAACCAATAAATTAAAAAGAAAAACAAATGGATGAATCAATCAAATACTCAGAAGCAATAGAAGAGCTCGAAAACATTGTCAATGAAATTGAAGACGAGCAAATTTCCCTGGATGAACTGACTGCCAAGCTAAAAAGAGCATCCTTTCTTATTAAAACATGTAAAAAAGCACTTTTTGATACAGAAAAGGAAGTGAAAACCATTCTTAATGAAATGAATAACTCTGGCTCTGAGATAACTGAATAATGTTTACCGTTCTTTTTGTTAAATGATTAATTTTGTACAATTATATTAACAGTTTTAATGCCCGATAGTTTGGCATAATAGTTTTATCATATATTTTTTTCTGCATAACATGCAAAATAATAACAATAAATTAATAAACAAAGTTACTCAAAGTGACTACAAGTATGGTTTTTATACTGATATTGAAACCGATAAGGCTCCTAAAGGCTTAACTGAAGATACTATTCGTTTTATTTGGGAAAAGAAGAATGAACCTGATTTTATGCTTGACTTCAGGCTTAAAGCATTCCGGCATTGGCAAAAAATGAAAGAGCCGACCTGGGCGCATATACAATACAACCCTATAGATTACCAGGATATTATTTATTATGCTGCCCCCCGGAAAAAGCCTCAATACGAAAACATGAACCAGGTTGACCCTGAACTGCTTGAAACTTTCAATAAGTTGGGCATACCCCTTGAGGAACAAAAGCAATTGGCGGGTGTTGCCGTTGATGCCGTTATGGATAGTACATCGGTAACCACTACTTACAAAAAAGCACTTTCTGAAAAAGGAATTATTTTTTCGTCATTTAGCGAAGCTTTGCAAAATCACCCAGAATTGTTGCAAAAATACATGGCTACTGTGGTTCCCTATACTGATAATTTTTTTGCAGCCTTAAACTCTGCTGTTTTTAGTGACGGCTCATTTGTTTATATACCCAAAGGAGTTCGGTGCCCGATAGAGCTTTCAACTTATTTCAGAATAAATGCAGCTAACACAGGGCAGTTCGAAAGAACACTTATAGTTGCCGAAGAGGGTAGTTATGTCAGTTATCTTGAAGGTTGCACCGCACCCATGAGAAGTGAAAACCAACTACATGCTGCTATCGTTGAAATCGTTGCACATAAAAATGCAGAAGTGAAATATTCTACCGTACAAAACTGGTGGCCGGGAGATAAAAAAGGCAAAGGCGGAGTTTTCAATTTTGTCACTAAAAGAGGAATTTGCAAGGAAGATAATGCAAAAATTTCATGGACCCAGGTAGAAACAGGTTCTGCCATTACATGGAAATATCCAAGTCTCATACTTAAGGGCAATAATACCACAGGTGAATTTTTTTCGGTTGCGGTAACAAATAATATGCAACAAGCCGACACAGGGACCAAAATGATACATTCAGGAAAAAATTCGCGCAGCACCATAATCAGCAAGGGCATTTCTGCAGGCAAAAGCAACAACAGTTATCGTGGTCTTGTTAAAATGTCAAAAGAAGCAACCAACTCCAGGAATTATTCACAGTGTGACTCTTTGCTGCTGGGCAACAAATCAGGTGCACATACATTCCCTTATATAGACGTGCAAAACAAATCGTCTATTGTCGAACATGAGGCTACGACAAGCAAAATTTCTGAAGATCAACTTTTCTATTGCCTGCAACGAGGTATAGATGTGGAAAATGCCATCGGACTTATAGTTAACGGTTACGCTAAAGATGTTCTTAATAAACTGCCAATGGAATTTGCCGTGGAAGCACAAAAATTACTGTCTGTTAGCCTGGAAAGAAGTATAGGGTAATACTAATGAATTGGAATGAATTGATATAAATAACAGAACACGGATTTATCCGCGATTATCAATCAAATCCGTGTCATCCGTGTTCCAATAATAAACATAAAATGTTAACAATAAAAAATTTAAGTGTTTCAGTAGAAGGGAAACTAATATTAAAAGGTTTGAATCTTGAAGTTAAAGAAGGTGAGGTACATGCGATCATGGGTCCCAACGGATCAGGCAAAAGTACTCTTGCATCAGTGATCTCAGGACGCAATTACCTTACTATAGAGCAAGGCGAAGTAACTTATATGGGTAAAAACCTTTTGGAAATACCGCCTGAAGTCCGTTCAAAAGAAGGAATATTCCTGGGCTTTCAGTATCCGGTGGAAATACCAGGCGTCAGTATAACAAATTTTATGAGAACAGCAATAAATGAAAAACGTAAACACCTTGAGCTTAAACCTTTGTCAGGTGCTGAATTTCTCAAACTTATGGAAGAAAAACAAAAGATTTTAAAAATTCAGTCGAAGCTGACAAACAGATCAGTTAATGAAGGATTTTCAGGCGGAGAAAAAAAGAAAAATGAAATATTTCAAATGGCTTTGCTCGAACCCAAACTTGCAATTCTTGATGAAACCGATTCCGGGCTTGATATAGACGCTCTTAAAGTTGTAGCTAACGGAGTTAACCTGCTGCGCAGAAAAGATAATGCAACTGTTGTTATTACTCACTATCAAAGATTGCTTGATTATGTAATTCCTGATTTTGTGCATGTACTTTTTGACGGTATGATAGTGAAAAGCGGGGGTAAAGAACTTGCACTTGAACTCGAAGAAAAAGGATATAACTGGATTAAAGAGAGCCTTAAAAAAACCTGATCAAAAAATTTAATTCGTTGAAATTTTTAACTTATGACTGAGCTCAACCATAATAACAATTCATTAAAACATGATGTTTTCAAAAACATCCTGGTTGGCCTTTATGAAAAAAATCATGATAAAATTATTGGAAACTCTTCCGTTATAATACAAAAATTAAGACAAAAAGCTTTTGAACACTTTAAACAAAATGGTTTTCCCGATAAAAAGATGGAAAGCTGGCGTTTTACAAACCCCGAACCCTTATTCAGAGATGATTACCACATTGATTTTGAATCCAAATTCAGAAAAATTGATGTCAGTAAGATTTTCACATGCGATGTATATGACCTTGACACTTATTGTATTACCCTTATCAACGGATGGTTTGCTTACCAAAACTCGCCCTTGAGCCGCCTTAAAGATGGTACTGTAATTGGAAGCCTTTACAAAGCAATGGAGATTTATCCTGATATTGTTGAAAAATATCTGGGCTCTGTTGCCAAGATCAATGAGCAAGGATTGGTATCGCTAAACACTGCTTTTATGCAAGATGGATTGTTTATTTACGTACCCGACAATGTTAAAGTTGAAAAACCGGTGCAGGTTATCAACATTGTTGACTCAGATAAGCCGGTGTTCATACAACCTCGCAACCTTATCATTACAGGCAAAAACAGCAACCTGACACTTGTTCATTGCGACCATTCACTGACACATAACATCAGTTTTACTAATACTGTTTCGGAAGTTGTACTGCACGAAAACGCATTTATTGACCATTATAAAGTTCAGAATAAAGGAAGAAACTCGGCTTTATTAACATCACTGTTTTTCCTGCAGGAAAAAAACAGTATCCTGGCAAACAATGTTATCACTCTTAATGGAGGTTTTACAAGAAACCAGGTTGATTTATCCTTAACAGACGAAAATTGCACTGCCGATCTGAACGGATTATATCTTATGGACAGAAACCAGCATGTTGATAACCAGGTTTTTGTTGACCATGCTGCATCCAACAGCCGGTCAAATCAACTCTATAAAGGTATTCTTGATGACCAGGCAAGTGGTGTTTTTTACGGAAAAGTGCTTGTTGGAAGAAATTCCCAAAATACAAAAGCTTTTCAAAACAACAAAAATATATTACTGACCGATGAAACCAAAATCAATACACAACCATTTCTCGAAATATATGCCGATGATGTTAAGTGCAGCCATGGAGCAACCGTCGGGCAATTAGACACAGATGCATTGTTCTATATGAGATCGCGAGGAATATGCGAACGTACGGCAAAACAAATGCTTATGTATGCTTTCGCCGGCGAAGTTGTCAAAAAAATATCAATAGAACCATTAAGAGATAACATAACCAAACTCGTTGAAAAAAGACTTAAAGGCGAACTGTCGATATGTGACCAGTGCATATTGAATTGTAGTAGTAGAGAGCCGAGGTTTATTCAAAATATACTGGATTGAAATTATGATTGGTAAAATTAAAAGCAACATTTCATGTAAAGAATGTCCCTGTAATACTCTGTATTATACTCTGTGCAACTCTTTGGTTATTTGTTTATTACTTTTTTTTACCATAAATACACGGGGTTTAATCAGAGTTACACAGAGTAAGCACCAATCTGAAAATATCAGTATCAATATTATTTAATGACTTTTATTAAAAAAATAATATGAATTTTAATATTCAAAAATTAAGAGAGCAATTCCCCGTTTTACATCAGCAAATAAACAAAAAGCCTTTTGTCTATTTCGACAATGCCGCTACTACACAAAAGCCAAAGATAGTCATAGACAGGCTAAATGATTATTACAACAATGAAAATTGCAACATTCATCGCGGCGATTATCATTTGAGCCGGAAAGCCACAGAGGCTTATGAAAATACCCGAAAAACAGTTCAATCTTTCATAAATGCACAACACCACCATGAGATCATTTTTACCCGGGGCACAACGGAAGCTATTAACCTTGCAGCTTCCTCGTTTTCGAAAAAATTCGTAAATAAAGATGATGAAATACTGATTTCCGCAATGGAGCACCATTCCAACATAGTACCATGGCAATTAGCCTGCCAGGAAAGAGGTGCGCAGCTAAAAGTAATACCTGTCAATCAAAACGGTGAACTTATTATGGATGAGTATCTCAAAATGCTAAATGAAAAAACCCGTATCGTTGCAGTTGCTCATGTCAGCAATTCTTTAGGTACAATAAACCCGATTAAACAGATTATAGATGCCGCCCACAAAAAAGATATTCCCGTTTTAATTGACGGCGCACAGGCAACAGCTCATTTAAAGATTGACGTTTCTGAACTTGATTGCGACTTTTATTGCTTTTCCGGACACAAAATGTATGGCCCCATGGGTGTGGGAGTACTATACGGCAAAGAAGAGTGGCTCGAACAAATACCCCCATACCAGGGTGGTGGCGAAATGATAAACGAAGTAACCTTTGCAAAAACAACATTCAACCAACTGCCCTTTAAATTTGAAGCCGGAACTCCTAACGTGGCAGACGTGCTCGGACTGGAAAAAGCCATCACATTTATATCTTCTCTTGGTTACGAAAACATCCAAAAACATGAAGAAGAACTGCTGCAATACACAAAAAAACAAATAGAAAATATTGATAAAATAAGACTGATAGGAACAGCCGGCAAAAAAACTGCGGTGTTTTCCTTCCTTTTTGAAGATATACACCCATACGATACCGGTGTTATTTTGGATAATATGGGAATAGCCGTCAGAACAGGCCACCATTGCACACAACCCTTAATGGACTTTTTCCAGATACCCGGAACCGTAAGAGCCTCAATGGCTGTATATAATACTAAAGAAGAAGTTGACAGATTTATTGACGGATTGAAAATGGTAAGACAGATGTTTGGTTGAAAAAAATCCCAACCTCAAAAACCCAAATTCACCATGCTAAATGTTTTGTTTTTTAATAGGGTAAATTCGGAATTTGAGTTTTGGGATTTTAAAACACATATATACTATAAATTAAAGCTTATGAAAAACAACAGCCCCCTCAAAACATACAAATCGATCATGAAAACCTATGGCATAATATTTATTGCCATCATTGTTTGTATTGTTTCAGTATCAATATATGTAAGCAATCTTGGAACTATTATTGAAATCAAAACATCTCATGCCTTTATTATGCAATTAACGGCAATTACACTAACGATAGCCTTGCTCCCTCTCGGATATATCTCTTCTCAAAAAATAATAAAAAATATCAATCCTGCCCTTTCGCTGACCGAAAAACTCATGCCATACCGTAATGCTTTATCTCTGAGATTTCTATCAATTCTTACTGCCGCATTTCTCGTAAATATTTTCTTTTTATTTACCGGCAATACCAATCTTATATTTATACTGGCAATCATTCTTTTGTTCTATCTGATAAATAAACCCAATCCTTTTAAAATTTCAGATGACCTTAACCTTAAAGAAGAAGAAAAACAAAAACTCATGCCTAAGTGAACTCTTTTATTTGATCCATTCTTAATTTTTAATTCATCAAAACAATTAATTTTGTTTTCACGAATTTTTTCTGAAATTTCACGAATCATTTAAATAGGATACTGATAATATACTAATACAAAAAACTTATAAAGCACAATTCCATGAGCATAAAAGACATTGAGTCGGAGGTTATTTCAGAATTTGAAATGTTTGAAGACTGGACTGACAAGTACAATTATCTTATTGAGCTGGGTAAATCAATTAAAAAGATAGACGAAAAATATAAACAACCTAAATACCTGATAAAGGGTTGCCAGGCCCAGGTATGGCTTCATGCTTCTTATGAGAACGGAAAAATTCATTTTACTGCTGACAGCGATGCGTTAATAACCAAGGGGATCATTTCGCTGTTATTGCGAGTGCTCTCAGGCAGAACACCTGACGAAATAATAAACTCCGACCTGGCTTTCATCGATAAAATCGGCCTGAAAGAACACCTCTCCCCTACACGTGCCAACGGCCTGACCAATATGATCAAGCAAATTAAACTTTATGCAATGGCATTTAAAGCAAAAAACAAACAAGACCCAAACCGTTAAAACAGATAAAAAAAACCGCCAAGCCGTAATTTCCAATCTGCAATTGCCGGTGGTCGATTGCACGCTTTTAAAAATAAAGCCCTCTTTTTATCCTGAAAAATATACTTTTTGATCTTTGCACTTCAAAAAAAGATTGTATTTTTGAACCGGTAAAAAAATAAATTTATTTCTTGTGTTTTTCTTATGCGATTTTTTCGCAAGCGCTCTTATATAAAAACTAAAAGCTTAATTTGCCCGGTAACATTTCATTAACAAACATAAAAGTTCAACTATTAAATTAATAATAATTAAAAATTAAACAGATGAAATTCCCTGATAATATAAAGTACACTAAAGATCATGAATGGGTTAAAGTAGATGGTGATGAAGCTTACGTAGGCATTACCGATTTTGCCCAAAATGAATTAGGCGACATTGTATTTATTGAAGTAGATACTGTCGGCGAAACTCTTGATAAACGAGAAGCTTTCGGAACTATTGAAGCCGTTAAAACCGTTTCAGACATGTTTATGCCTGTTTCGGGTGAAGTGCTTGAGTTCAATGAAGAGCTCGAAAACCAGCCTGAAATTATTAATAAAGACCCTTTCGGTGAAGGATGGATTATAAAAATAAAATTAACCGATAAAGGAGAATTGGATGAATTACTTTCGGCTGACGGATACAAAAAGTCGGTTGAATAATTTAAGTGTAAAACCCAGGTGCCAAAATTCCATAAAGGTTTTAATCTGTTAAGGCATTTGTTGCCGGCAATAATCTGGGGAGTCGGAATTTTTATTGTTATAAGCATTCCCGGCATTTCAATACCAAAGACAAAATTACTCAATATTGAAAATATTGATAAAATAATTCACTTTATATTATTCTTTGGTTTTAGCCTGTTGATGTGCATGGGGTTTTTTAAACAAAATGTGGTACGATTATTGCGTGAATATTATATAGCTTATGCTATAGCATTAAGCATAATTTATGGTGGCTTGACTGAAGTATTTCAGGCATTATGGTTTGATTCACGAAGCGGAAATATTTGGGACTTTTTCGCTAATGCCGGCGGAACTATTTCAGGAGCATTATTTTTTTATGTTTTATTCAAAAAAAGATTGTTAAAAAATCACAATATAGCTGAAAAATGATAACAATTTGTTTAATTCAATTTTTTTTTGTATCTTAGCTGTAAAGATGACAAGACACAAATTTTGAAAAAATATAATAATAAATAATAAAATTATGGAACCGAAAAAATCAAAAAAAGCTGACCTTGAAAGCAAAAAGAGTTTGTTTTTCCAGACAGGTATTGTTTTGGCTTTGCTGGCTGTGTTTTTTGCTTTTGACCTTAAACAATATGAACGTCCGGAGTTTGATCTGGGAACGTTGGATTTGGATATTATTGAAGAAGAAGATATTCCTATTACCCGTCCTGAAGAGCCGCCACCGCCTCCGCCACCGGAAGCATCGCAGGAGTTGATCATTGTTGATGATGATGTGGATATAGATGATGAATTTATTATTGACGCAGAAGCCGACCTCTACGAAGAAATTCCGGAATATGAGCCCGTTATTGTTGAAGAGGAGGAGGTTGAGGAGGATTATGTTTTTACAATCGTAGAAGATAATCCTGAATTCCCTGGCGGACAGGAAGCAATGCAAAAGTTTTTGAGGGATAATATCAGATATCCCACAATGGCCCGGGAAGCGGGTATTCAGGGAACCGTGTTTGTAACGTTTGTCGTTGAACGCGACGGTTCCATTTCTAACGTTGAAGTTGTCAGAGGAATTGGCGGGGGATGTGACCAAGAAGCAGTAAGAGTTGTGAAAACCATGCCCACATGGAAGCCGGGAAAACAAAGAGGACAACCCGTCAGGGTACAATTTAACCTGCCCGTAAGGTTTATGTTAAACTAAAAGCATTTCTTATATATTCAAAAAACGGCTGATGCGTGTATTAACGCATCAGCCGTTTTTTATATGTTATAATAACTCTTTATTAAAAAATGGTTTGATCAAAATGTGTTTCGCCTTTCATCGTGGCGGAAGAGTTTCCAAAACGTCAAAAGGGTCAAACACCAGCTTCCCTTCTTTAAAAGAAAAGCTAACTCTGAAATCTTTTAATTCCATTTGTTTCAGCTTATCCATCTTTAAACCATCAGCAAGTTTCTGCATTGCCGGAGGCCCATATATCGTTACGCCGGGAGAACTAAGATTTCCCGAACCTTCCAGGGTTTCAAGCACCGGGGTCAATTCGTTGTCCAGAACAGACTTTAGGCTTAAACCGGCACTAAAGCGACCATGCGAATATCTGCCTACTGGTGCAAGAATCTGAACTGTATTGAAAGTGTTAAAGGTTTGCTGTATATCAAAGTTTTCGATTGCCAGCAAGAAGTCAACATTGGCAAAGCCAGGTCCGGTAGCCCCGTACGAACCATTAAGATTCAACGAACCCCCAAGCATATTCATCCTTAAGTTTTCCATGCGTGCCTGCTTGTCAACAACCCTTATTGTTCCAATAATATTTGTAACATCAAGATTGCCGAATAAAACCTTATCTATTTGAGACTTCAACGTAAAATCAATATTTTCAGGCACCTGAACTATAGAAAGTTTCATTGGTTCCGCTTCTTTCTCAGGTTCGGGTTGTTCCGGTACTTCAGCCATAAACCGGTTTATGTCGATATAATTTGCCCTGAAGTCAAACAAGCCGCTTAACAGCTGATCATCGAACAAATAACCGAAAATGTTATCAATACGCCCGTTTGCAAGTATGTGAGTCTCGCCAAATCTGCAATCCATTGATGCCATATTCACATAACGAGGCGAAAAATCGAAAACAACTACTTTTAACTCAATGGTTTCTTCAAAATCAGGACTTTCATATTCGATGTTTTTAAGTTCAATCGAGCCTTTTACCTCCGGTTCACCATATCTTTTCTGCTCGATTGATGATAATTTTCCTTTAGCAAGTATATCACCTTTAATTGTTCCTTTCATTGTTTCTTCGGGCGATAATGGATAGATTTTTTCGATAGTTGACAGATCAATATCACAGTTAAATGCAAAATCAAATTGCGGGTCGGAAACAGGTGTCTTTAAGTTAAACCTGGCTTTGACAGGGTTATCTGCCATAAATAAACTAAAGCGCGAAATATCAACAATTATTTGATCAATATCCCGGCCTTTATTGACGACCTCAGCATTTATCTGTATATCTGTTACTGACCCGGGAAGATCAGGGTATGAAAATTCGCCATCTTCAAGCAAAATATTCAGCCCGAATGTTGGTATTATATCTTCACCCAAAACCCCTTTAACATGCCCATCAAGGGCAAAATTCCCGGAGGTTTGTATAGACTCAAAGTCTTGTGCATAAATAGCAGGGATCATTGAAATTAAAGACCTGGTATCGGTTTTTTTGGAAAAGAATGTCAAGTCAATATCCATATCACCACCTGCAGGCATAGCAAAATATCCATCAAAACCTATTGACAAATCATTTAGCGAAAGCTCATTTTCTTTGAAAGCAAAATGTTGTTGCGTAAAATCTGCATCAATTTTCGCCCTGAAATTCAAAACCGATCTCGAGATAACCGGTATACCCTCAAAGCGTAAAGTTACGGATTCGGCGGTTGTAAAAGGAATGTAAAGAGCAGCAAAATCGTCAGTAAAATCACCCCTGAGTTTGTGGTTCAGATTCTTGATATCTGCATAAACATCCCTTGCCGCATCGTCATAAATGATATTGGCCCTTCGTATCTCAAAGCTTTGCAGCGCTATATTGAATTCAAAAGGTTCTGTTTCTTCTTCTTCCTCTTCTTCGGGCTTTTCTTCCGAAGGTATCATAATATCCCAGTTGGCTGTACCATCTTTCAAAACCTTCATATTAAGCGAGGGGTCATCAATACGTATTGAACGGATCCGGTAACTGTCGCCCCTGAAAAAACTCATAATATCAACCGATACAAATACTGAACCCACTTCGGCTAATTTTACGCCTTCAAATTCATCAACTCCTACAACCGAAAGGTCAACAAGCCTTAACGACACATTCGGAAAATTGCGAATCAATGATATCCGTAAAGTTCCGAAATCAACTTCGGCATTTACATTTTTGTTAATCTCTTTTTTTGCGATTTCTGTTATCTTTCCCTTGAAGGTCACGGGTAATATGATAAGCAAAGCCAGAAAAACAACAATTATTATTCCGGCAATTTTTAGTATCTTTTTCATTTATTTGAATATCAGGTTATTAAAGTTATTTGTTTAACTCCTTAAAAAATGGTCCATAATAATAATAGCAGCCATAGACTCTACAATTGGGACTGCCCGTACTGCGATACACGGGTCGTGACGGCCCTGTGCAGTAAATTTACGGATTTTCCCTTTTTTATCAACCGTCGTTTGTTCTTGTTTTATCGTTGGTGCAGGTTTAAAAGCTACCCTGAAAAAGATATCCATGCTATTGCTTATGCCTCCCTGTATTCCTCCTGAGTTATTGGTAAGTGTTATGATTTTATTATTTTTATAACCGAACGGATCGTTATGCTTCGAGCCTGTCATTTTTGCAGCATCAAAACCTCTCCCGTAGTCAAATCCTTTAGCTGCATTTATTGAAAGCATTGCTTTGCCGAGATCCGCATGCAATTTATCAAAAACCGGCTCGCCCAAACCTGCATCAACACCTTTGATGATACACTCAACAACGCCTCCGGTAGAATCGCCCTCCTCTATCATTTTTTCAATATAATTTATCATTTTTTCTGAAACTTCCGGGTCAGGGCATCTTACCGGGCTTTTTTCAATATTCTTCGTGTCTATTTCACTGAAATGCTGCTTTGCAGATATTTTACCAATGCTTCTGACGAAAGCTATGATTTCAATATTTTGTTTTAACAAGAACTGTTTTGCGAGAGCGCCTGCCACCACCCTTGCGACGGTTTCGCGGGCCGAAGCCCTGCCTCCGCCACGCTCATCACGAAAACCGTATTTCATATCATATGTATAATCACTGTGCGAAGGACGGTATATATCCTTCAGATCATCATATTCCGACGGTTTTGTGTCTTTGTTTTTTACTATAAAAGCTATTGGAGAACCCAGTGTTTTATTTTTGTAAATACCAGATAAAAACTCTACTTTATCTTCTTCTTCACGCTGACTGACCAGATGTGATTGTCCGGGACGCCGTTTTGAAAGCTCCGTTTGCAAATGGTTGTAATCAATACTGATCCCTGCCGGGTATCCATCAATGACACCACCAATACAAGGTCCATGCGACTCACCAAAAGTGGTCAGAACTAATCTCTTGCCTATACTGTTGCCGGACATGAACTAATTTTTATTTAATAATTCTTTATACGAAATTACAACTTTTAATTTATAGAATAATAGCTTTAAAAAACAATTATTTTACCGGAAAACGTTCCGGTTCATTGGCAACTTTTGCGGCAACGGTAAAAACAATTTTTATGATATTTACAAGATTGTCGTAATTTATTTTGTCAGGCGTGTCCGACGGCTTGTGATAATCGGGATGCATCCCCGTATTAACAAATACTGCCGGAACACCCTTACGGATGAAGGAATAATGATCAGAACCAAAATAAGACATGAGTGAATATATTGAAAGCGAAACACGCTCAAGCCTGATTTTATCAATTTGCCGGCTTGTATTACGGAAAGCTCTCCATACCGGCCTTCTCAATCCCTGCATTGGTAAAACAAAGCCATACCCCGGAACCTCTTCAGGCTGATCTGAACGCCCTATCATATCAAGATTTATAACCAGAACGGTATTTTCAACCGGGAAAACAGGATTCTCAACATAATATAACGAACCGTTCAATCCACTTTCCTCAGCACCGAAAGCTATAAAAACTATACTTCTCCTGAAATCCATACCACTATTTCGAGCCTGCATAAACATCCTCG
>PWZB01000037.1 GCA_003567625.1 Bacteroidales bacterium
CAACATAGCTCATTTTGCACACCTGGGAGGTATGCTCTTCGGATACCTGATGATCAGATACTGGAAAAGTAAAGGAAAACTATATTAATGGGTTAATATATAAGGTGGTTAATGCTTAGTGATTTATTAAGTTAAGTTAATTTATGCGTCATTCAATACTTCACGAAATAAGGAACTATTTTTCACAGGGCAATACATTGGTACAATTGATCCTGATAAACGTAGCCATATTTATCATCGCCAACCTTATCAACCTTGTTTTTTTTCTTATGGCTTACAGCCCTGATTCGCCAGTAATTACCGACTGGCTTGGCATATCATCGAATCCCGAAATAATTATGAGACGCCCCTGGACTGTTATCACTTACATGTTCACCCATTTGGGCTTTTTCCATATTTTGTTCAACATGATAGTTTTTTATGTAGGCGGGAGGTTATTTTGCCAATACATAGGTGAAAAACGTTTGCTAAGCACATATTTGATAGGCGGTCTTACAGGGGGTCTTTTTTTCATTTTATCATATAATTTTTTCCCTGTATTTCGTGAATATGCAGATTTTTCAGTTGCCATAGGAGCTTCAGCATCGGTTATAGCGGTTTTCATAGCTATTGCAACCTATATGCCAAACTTTCAGTTGCCATTGATACTGCTGGGAAGGATCAGATTAAAATATATTGCCATATTTTTTGTGATAATAGACCTGCTAAGTATTGACAAAGGCAACTCGGGTGGTCATATCGCCCACCTGGGCGGCGCCCTGTACGGATTCCTGTACGTGATGCTGCTTAAAAAAAGGTATGACCCCGGTATCGTTTTTAATAATCTGATGGTAAAAATAAGATCGGTCTTTAAACCCCAACCCAGAATGCGCGTCAGATACCATGCCGAAAAACCTTTTACCGACGAAGAATATAACAAACAAAAAGCCGAAAAACAGAAAAAAATTGATGAAATACTGGATAAAATATCAAAATATGGATATGATAGCCTTACCAAAGAAGAAAAAGAGCTTTTGTTTAAAATGGGAAAGTAACATGCACTGATCTTGATGCTTAAAATAACCTGAAAGATCAGATCCTTCCCTGGATTTGCAGATTGGTCAATCCGGCACTGCGCGCATAATTAATAGCCCTGCGATACTCGCTTAAAGTGATTCGCCTTGATATTTTATCATAATCGAAAGCTTTATACATCGGAGTATATTGCGACATTATATTTATATAAGTGTCCTTTGGAAGATTATCAGCTATCCATTGCATAATGAGGTCGGTCCGGCAAACATTTTCGGGCATAACAAGATGTCGTACCATCAATCCCCTGTTTACCAACCCGGTATTTGGATCGGGCTTTGCCACACCTACCTGGTGGTGCATCTCCAGGAAAGCTTTTTTTGTTATTTCAGGATAACTAAAAGCACCTGACGAATATTTTCCTGCTGCCTGCGATTCACCATACTTAAAATCAGCCAAATAAATATCAACTACCCCGTCAAGCAATTGCAATATGTCGATTTTCTCCCATCCGCATGTGTTATAAACTATGGGCAGCTTCAATCCCTGCGCAGCCGCCCTGTCAATGCCCCGCATTATATGCGGCACATAATGCGACGGCGTGACCAGGTTAATATTGTGACATCCGTTCCTTTGTAAAACCATCATCATATTTGCCAGGTCCTGGGTAGAATAAACACTGCCCCGCCCAAGGTGACTGACATCATAATTGATACAAAAAACACACAATAATGAGCAGTTTGTAAAAAATATTGTGCCTGAACCATTAGAGCCGACGAGCCCATCCTCTTCCCCAAAATGAGCATGAAACGAGGATATCTCAAGATCAGAACTGGCATTGCAATCACCCCTGTTGCCACGCAACCGGTTGGTATTACACTCTCTCGGACAAATATCGCAGCTACGCATCATTTTCCACAACACATCAGCACGTTTCTTCAACTCACCACTTCTGTGAAGAGCCAAATATGGAGGTTCGTAAGAAGACTCTTTGGAAATATTTTTCATATTGTTTGATTTGTTTTTTGAAAAAAGAGTGTTGGCAAAAACAAATGGAGATGACAACAATAAAGGCAAACTTGCCACATTCTTTAAAAAATTACGACGTGAATATGAGATCATAGCTATAAAGGTTTTTTGATGGTTTGCAAATCAGATCATAAAGATAATAATTTTTTTATAAACCGGAAAATCTTTGCAATAATCCTTCACAGAAAAAAAGCCGGAAGAGTTAATACTCTGCCGGCTTTCAGATATCTAGGTCCAATATTAATATAAATGAATTTCATATGGCAATCGTGCCTGTATGCCTGTCATATGCTCAGCTTCCCGTACCATTTCAAGGTATCTGTATTTGTTGCCCAGCCTTTGTTGTATCCATCTGTCCTGAACGCCTCTAAATTCTTCCAGCATTTGTGTAAAGAGATCTTTTCTTTCCGGAAAATCCGCGATCCTGTATTCTTCTATTTCAGCCAACTCTGCTGCTTTTTCTATTGCAGCCTTCAATCCTCCAAAATCATCAATCAGACCAATTTGTTTGGCATCCACACCGCTCCAGACACGTCCGCGACCCAACTCATCAATAGTTTCAACAGGTAACCCCCTGCCCTCGGCAACGTGATTAATAAAAGTATAATATATTTCATCAATTATTTCCTGAATAATTTGCTCTTCAACTTCAGTTAAAGGACGATTAATGGAAGCAAAGTCAGAAAGCTCATTTGTTTTAACATTATCAAAAGTTATTCCCAGCTTCTCGTTAAAAAATTCCTGCATATTTGGTATAAGGCCGAACACTCCTATAGAGCCTGTAATGGTATTGGGTTGAGCTATTATATAATCGGCCGCACAAGCAATATAATATCCTCCTGAAGCAGCCACATCTCCCATAGTGGCCACAACAGGTTTTTCTTCGGCTGCGAGTTTAATCTCTCTCAAAATAACATCCGAAGCCAGTGCACTTCCTCCTCCAGAATTGATCCTGAAAACAATTGCTTTTACAGATTCGTCAAGCCGTGCCTTACGGATAGCAGCTGCAATCCGGTCAGATGCAATAAACCGTTCACCGGCATCTCCCGAAATAATAGACCCCATTCCATAAACGACAGCGATTTTATCGCTGGTAGCAGCTGAACGCAAGGATTCCGGTTTAGGAGCATTTTTATACTGCGAGTGTGTTATAAAACTAATATCATCGCCCTCATCAATCCCTAACCTGAAACGTAATTCATCCAACACCTCATCATAATACATAATGCCGTCAACCATTCCATTTTCAAGTGCTTTTTCGGCAGTGCGGGTTAAAAAGTTATCAGCAACATAGTTAAGATGGTTCACCGAAATAGCCCTCGAATCAGATATCCCCTTAACCACATTGTTCCAAATAGAACTGACAAACGCAAGAATTTGTTCACGGTTTTCAGGACTCATCCTGTCAAGGAAAAAAGGCTCGCCTGCACTTTTATACTCACCATACCTGATTATCTGGGGATCAATACCCAACTTATCAAGCATATGCTTAAAGAAGATCAGCTCGGCATTTATTCCCACAAAATTGATCGCTCCCTCAGGGTTCAGGTATAACTCATCTGCTACCGACCCTAAATAATAAGCATTCTGCATATAAGCCTCCCCGTAGGCAACAATAAACTTTTCCGACTCTTTAAAATCAAGCAATGCCTTCCTTATCTCTTCCGTTGTTGCAAATCCGGCTTGTAAAACACTCAAATCAAGAAAAATTCCCGATATGTTATCATCCTTCTTTGCTTTACCAATATTTTCAAGAACCTGATTCAATCCAATAGCTGAAGATGGACGACCTGATAAAAAATCAAAATCTTCAAAAGGGCTGCGCCCCCCCCTGTCTACAATTTCTTTGTCTAATTTCAAATGTAACACAGTATTCTTGTCAACCTTAACTGTATCCTTTCTCGTAAATGTAGCCATTGATACAAATATGCCTGCTAAAATGAAAAAGATTATTACAGATGTAAGTAAAAAACCTAACATCGAAGCAAACATGAACTTAAAAAATTGTTTCATGGTATAAAAAATTTAGTTGTTTGAAAATAATTTTAAAATATCCTTTACGAAAATAATATAAACATTTATACCCATAATGATTTTTTTAATCAAAAATAAAAAATTCTCTTTCTGCCTTTAAAATTGTATATACAGCAAACAAAATGATCCTAACCACCATTAATACTGATACATTGTAATAATTTGGCTCTTTAATTTTTATTCTTTCTTGAAAATAGCTTCTGATTTATGTTTTTAATTAACGAAATTTTTATGATTTTTGCTGTATGAAAAATTTCACAAAATGAATTCTGTCTATTTATTGTTGGGTGGAAATATAGGTAATATTGCAGGTAATTTTAACAAGGCAAAAGGACTGCTTGAAAAACACATAGGAAAAATCAGCGATAGCTCACCTGTTTATTGCAGCGAACCATGGGGTTTTGAAAGCAAAAACATGTTTTATAACCAGGCCATTTTTGTTGAAACAAAGTTAATGCCCAAGGATTTGCTTTCATCAATTCTTTCGATAGAATCAAAAGTGGGCAGAAAAAAAAAGAAGAATGTAATGGAATCAAGAATTATTGACATAGATATTCTCTTTTATAACAACCGGATTATTAATGAAAAAGACCTTAATATACCACATCCACGGATGCATTTGCGCAAATTCGCACTGATCCCTATGTCAGACCTGGATCCTGAATTAAAGCATCCTGTTTTTGGTAAATCTATCCGCCAGCTCCTTGAAGCTTGTAATGATAAGCATGCTGTATTTCCTTGTCAAATTAATAATCAACAGAATCAATAAACTTATGAAATATAATTACATTTCTATTGAAGGAAACATAGGCGCCGGTAAAACAACATTGACAAAAATGCTTGCAAAGCAATTCAACGGAAAGCTCATACTTGAACAATTCAAGGATAACCCTTTTCTCGAAAAATTTTATAAAGACCCTCAAAAGAATGCATTCCCGCTGGAACTCTCCTTCCTGGCTGAAAGATATCAACAATTGATCAGGGAACTGCCAGGCCTTGATCTATTCCAATCCTTGACTATATCAGACTATTTTTTGAATAAATCCCTTATCTTTGCCCGAAAAACATTGGGTGATGATGAATACCAACTTTTCAGGACCTTATTTAACATCATGGAAGCAAATGTACCAAAACCCGATCTGTTGGTTCATCTTTATGTCAAAGTCGAAAAACTGCAAACAAATATCAAAAAACGGGGAAGAAATTTTGAAAAAAATATTCCGGACGAATATCTGCAAAAGATACAGGATAGTTATTTCCAATATCTGAACCAGCAACCAAAATTACGAATTTTGATATTGGACATCAACGAACTTGATTTTGTTGAAAACCCTGATGATTACAAATATATTG
>PWZB01000196.1 GCA_003567625.1 Bacteroidales bacterium
AAGGGTGAAAAATTCATAAGTTAACATGCCTTATACTGCTTAAATTGGCTTCTTATATTATCGTGTTAATTAATAACATAAAAAGCAAGACAAATTATATAGGTGTTTTACTGATTAATTTGAAACTTGACTTGTTTTTTTAAATGAGGTTTACAAATTAGTATGCGAATGTTCTCAAAAAAATAAACTGTTAAGAATTAACGATCAAAAAAAACATCAATTTATTCCGGAATACGAGGTAGTATTAATAAAACACCTAACACTCCACAACACACTTTATGCCCATAGAATAGCGGCATAACCCAACCCGGTTTTATTCTCCATTTCCCCCTTTTGCTTTTATCAAATTTTTCTGTGAATTTGGAAATATTGATTTTTTATTCAATTAAAAAACATTATTTGACATCTTTATTGTATAATTATTATTTTTACATTACTTTAGCAAATTATAATAATACCTAAATTTCTAAATTGATATTTGAGTTTTGAAATTTGTTCACATAAATATTATTTAAAAGGTATTCACGAGTTTGTGATGTTACTCACTTTGGTCATTGTCTCCCTTCGGTTGGCACGTCGGTTGTGATTTTTTTCAAGTTAATATAAGTTATTATTTTAGAATTTTAGTTAATAATTAAACATAAAAGGAATATATAACAATGAGTAATCAAACAGATAATATTCAGTACTACGCATACTGGTTAAGGAAAAATATAAAAATAGTTTTATTGGTAATAGCAGGATTAATTGTTATTTTTACTTCTGTTAGAACTGTCGGCACTGAACAGGAGGGTGTAGTTTTACAGCTTGGAAAATATAACAGGACATTACAGCCGGGTTTGAATTTTATACTTCCTTTAGGTATTGAAAAAATGCACAAAATACCCGTCCAACGTCAACTTAAACAGGAATTTGGTTTTCGTACGGAATCGCCGGATACACGCACACGATACAGGGAAGGAGATTTTTCGGAAGAATCATTAATGCTTACCGGTGATCTTAACCTTGGAAATGTAGAATGGGTTGTTCAGTACAGAATAGTTGATTCTTATAAGTATCTTTTTAGGGTTAGAAATGCTGAATGGGCTCTTCATGATATGTCTGAAGCTGCCATGCGAAAAGTTGTTGGTGATCGTACCGTAAATGAAGTTCTAACTGTAGGACGTCAAGAGGTAGCTTTAACCGTTGAAGAACTTCTGCAAGAAATGTGTGATGAGTATGAAAATGGTATTCGTATAGATCAAGTGGTGTTGCAAGATGTTAATCCGCCTGAACCTGTGAAACCATCTTTTAATGCCGTTAATCAAGCGTTACAACAAAAGGAAACACTAATAAATCAAGCTGAATCAGAGTACAACAAAGTTATACCACGTGCCAGGGGAGAAGCTGTTGAAACAATTGAGTTAGCACAGGCATATAGGATTGACAGGGTTAATCGTTCGAAAGGGGAGGCTGAAAGATTTAATCAGGTTTATGCAGAATACATTAAAGCTCCTCAAGTAACTAAGAAAAGATTATACCTGGAAACTCTTGAAAGAATACTTCCTAAATTAGGCAATAAAGTTATTATGGATGAACATGGCACTAATGTCCTTCCTTTGCTAAATTTAGATCAAGGAAAACTTAAAGATGTGTTGAATGAAAATTAATAAATCAGTTGGCAGTCGGCAGTTGGCAGTCGGTATCATGAATTAGATGATAATGAAACAATTCATATGATGTACAATAAAATAATTAAAAAATATTAGTAATTAGAAAAATATAAATACATGAAAAGAAAACATATAATCCTTATAATTGCTTTGATAGCAATTCTTATTACTGGTTTTAGCAGCATGTTTATTTTGGATGAAACTCAGCAGGCAATTGTAACACAGTTTGGGAGGCCTGTGGGAGAAGCTCGTACTGAACCGGGTTTAAATTTTAAAACTCCATTTATTCAGAAAGTTCAATATTTTGATAAAAGATATCTCAAATGGGATGGTGACCCCAATCAAGTACCAACGAGAGATAAGAAATTTATTTTTGTCGATACCTATTCACGTTGGCAGATCACTGACCCATTACAATTTTTTATGCGATTAAGAGATGAGCATTCAGGTCAATCCAGGCTTGATGATATATTGGACGGAGAAACACGAAATGCTGTCGCAAGCCATGATTTACTTGAACTGATACGTTCTACTAATCGCTCACCTGAAATATATGTTGATTATCTTGAAGATATGGAAAAACTTGAAGATATATCTGTCGGTAGAGCTAAAATTGAAGAAATGGTTCTTGAACGGGCAAATGAACGAACACAAGACCTTGGAATACGAATATTAGATTTCAGGTTTAAAAGAATAAATTATGTTGACGAGGTAAGGGAAAATGTTTATGACAGAATGATCAGCGAGCGTAATCGAATAGCCGACAGGTTTCGCTCTGAAGGAGAGGGAAAAGCAAGAGAAATTGAAGGTGATAAAGAGCGTGACCTGGCTGAAATAAGATCCGAAGCTATTCGCGAATCGGAGATTATAAGGGGCAAAGCTGATGCCTTAGCTACTTCAATATATGCTGATGCATATAATAAAAATGCAACATCCAGAGATCTATATAGTTTTCTTAGATCAATGGAATCACTCGAGAAATCTTTTGATGAAAAAACCAGTCTTATACTTTCTACCGATAGCGAATTATATAAATACCTGAAAAGTTCAGATTGAAAACTCCCCAATCCCGAAACAGTTTAAAGTTTAATTTAGGATTTAAAACCTCTACTACTCTTTAAACATTAAACCTTTAAACCTTAAACGCCATCACAAAGAAAAACAGTTTAAAGTTTAAAGGTTTAGTTATTAAAAATCGTTAAACCCGAAACCCGAAACAGTTTAATTGTGAATTCAATTAGTAAGTGCGACAAAAAATAACCTTCACCCAACACAAATCGAACCTATCAAAGTGATAAGTAAAATCATACCATAAAAGGTCTGACATCTGAGCCATTTTAATTACCAATTCTTATGGGTATTTAAACGAGCAATGATCTTCGCCCTTTTATAGCCGGATACGAGATATCTTACCTTTGAAAACATCCGGTTACATAATACCCGCGATTATGGATATTAAAATTATTGTGCAAATACATTATAAACCAAAACGCAACCAGCTAACTAAAAGCCGGTTGCGTTTTTTCTCCGTTGTCCGACCAGGATTCGAACCTGGACTTACAGAACCAAAATCTGCAGTGCTGCCGTTACACCATCGGACACTTAAATTATCAATCGAAGTGCAAAATTAATAATAATTTTTATCATAACAATAGCTTCTTCAATATTGTAGAAAAATCTTCCCCCAAAGCGAAAAACCAAAAAACCCGATATTTAATTCAAATTATTCATGCTACGAACACAAACCAATTAAATATTATTTAAGTAAATTATATCCCAAAAACTAAACAAATCCAGTAACTAAGCATCCAAACTTTTAAATTAGAATGCATACCCTACAGCGAAAGTTAAAGGTACTTTTACTCCGGCATTTTGCGAAAAGAGGTTGCCGTTTGAGTAATGGCCGATTTTAATTTCGGCAATAATATTTCTTGAAGGCCCAGCAAAAACACCTAGCCCCATATAGTCATGAAAGGTGAAGCGCTTACCGGTGTCTATATCGTCAATAGTAGAATCCGAAATATAAGCAGGACCGCCTAATATGTAAAAAAAGTACAGATCGGTAGTACTGTCTCTTAACAGGTGAAATCTGAATACGGGATAAGCCGCCAGGGTGAAAAAATCTGATCCATATATCGTTTCAAAGTATGATGCACTTACTCCAACATCAAGAGAAAAGGTTGTTCGGGTATGAAATATATTGCGTTGGTAATTTGCCGACAAACCTTTTTCAACCTCAACAGCTCCACCCCAAAAAACGGGAATTGTACCTTTGGAAACAAAATCATTTACTCCGTATCCCATGGCATTGGTAGAATATTCAAACATAAGCTGGTGTTTTGGAAAAAAATTCCCGGTGGATGTATTTGCTTTTACTGTTTCTTCAGGCAGTGGTTTCATATTGTATTGAAACCCGGGGGCAAAAAATATAGTATATGGGTGATTAGCTTTTTCGTTTGCCGGTGTATATGCACAGTGAAACATCAGATCAAACTTTTCATTTATGCGGTATTTTAAACCTCCGCTCAACAAATATGAAGCATAGTTTGCTTCTTCCATTACCTGAACATCATCTACTTTGAATCCTCGCCTGGTTACCACGGAGAGTCCAAACTCACCAAAAACTGAGAATCGGTTATTGATCGGGTATTGCGCCTTGGCTGTCAAACCGCCAACATTCATACTGGGAACTTGTCTGCGATTATGTATCAATTCTCCCTCATGGTAAATGTCAAGATAACCGACCCAAAGTACGGGGCGCATATAACTTATATTCATTGATAAATAATCGTTGATTTGACGGCCGTATAAAATTAACCTGACCGCCGTATGTGGTACTTCAATTGATTCTGCTGTATAGCCCGTAACCAAATGTTCATTGGAAAACGGGTAATCAATATACCCTATATTTATGCCGTAATATGAATTTTGCATAAAACCCGGGTATTGTGCCCGGCTTCTCTGAGCCGAAAGTGATGAAGAAAATAATAGTAACAGAAAAATAATACCGGTAAAAAATCTTTTATAATTCATTAAAAAATCGGTTAATACACAATAGACTTTATGTTTTTTATTTAAAAAAAAGAGGCTAAAAATAATATTCTTTTTTTGTTTTCTCGTAAATTTTTTCTCAACCCCTCAACCTCTAAACTTCTCAACCCCTCAACAAAGCATCTCTTCACTTTTCACAATAATACAAATTAGTTCCATACAATATTTACAACATTTTTTTAGTTATTTCCAAAGTTGTTAAACATGTTTTTTATATATTCACATTCGCTTTTATACATTTGTTTTTGAAAAAAATAGAGTTTTCACATTCAATAATAATAACATATCAAAATGGATTATTACAAGAAGTACAATAACATAATAGGCTGGATACTTTTTGGTGTTGCCTTAATAGTGTACATGTTTACATTGGAGCCTACTGCCAGCTTTTGGGATTGCAGTGAGCGTATTGCGACGGCTTACAAGCTTCAGATCCCTCATCCACCCGGGGCCCCTTTATTACAGATGATGTCTCGTGTTTTTTCATTGTTGTCGTTTGGTGATGTGACAATGGTTGCTTTTTGGATAAATACCATGTCGGCAGTTATAAGCGCCGTTACCATCATGTTGTTGTTTTGGATTATCACAATGACGGGTAAAAGAATAATTACCCGGCATTACGGGCTTGACAAAACCCGCATGTGGGCTGTTTTTGCAAGCGGTATTGTCGGTG
>PWZB01000176.1 GCA_003567625.1 Bacteroidales bacterium
ATCAATTAAATTTATCAGCGAAAATCTGCGACATCTGCGGGAAAACATTTTTTAGAGTAGTCTCAACATTACTATTGTAAATATGATACATGTTTGTGAAATCCAGGGTTCAACCAAACGCAAGATGATTCTTGTAAATGATGTTGAAGCAAACATACCATTTTATTTTAAACCATCTAAATTGCTTTTGTCAGTTCGGATTTATTACCAGCTCAGAGCCCAACTCGGCTTCAAAATTTTTATCTATTCTCACATTATCAGCATTAATAATAAGCTTTGCGCCATCTTGTACAGTAACGTTATCTTGTATTCTCGTTATTTCCGAATTTATGGTAAGTGTTGCAGGGGGTATAATCCATCCATCACCACCATACACTGTAACATTACGCACAACAGTATGACAACGGAAGATAGTTTTATCAAAGAAAACTATTTGGTCTTCAAAATACACTGGCAGACATAACGCTTCAATTAAAGCCTGATGGGCATTCAGTCGCCCGTATCCATATTTTTCTGTGTGGTTGTTTCCCCCCATGCCGGGTACTTTGTCAGCAGAGTTCTGAAGTTTGGTACGAATCTGAGCAGGAGTGAGGTCAGGGTTGACAGTTAACATCAGAGCTGCTGTTGCAGTAACCTGAGGTGCAGCCATAGAAGTGCCTGGAGCATAATCATAATTTTGTTTAAATCCCTCTTTATTTAACTCAACATCATAATTCGGCATTGTTGAATATATATTTCTTGAATCACCAGCTTTGATATTATATCCACCCGGTGCGGATATATTTACCTGCGGTCCGGTATTCGAATAAGAAGCATGTTCATCATTATGATCCGTTGCTGCCACTGCTATAACATTATCGTAATCTTCTGAATATTTGGCGGGATATCTTACACCGTTTTTTATTCCGTCATTATGTGTAATACTTACAATCAACACATTTCTTTCTTTTGCATATTCAATGGCATTTGTATAATTAGTGTCTGTCTATAAAATGCTTTTCTTTTGATTTAAGAACCCCGATACACTTCGTTACGGGGCAGGCCCCAGTACGCTTCGCTACGGGGTAAACAAGGATTACTCACTTAATATTTTATTTTATTTGGTGTTCGTGAGATCGCAATGTTACTCCCTTCGGTCGTGGTCTCCCTTTGGTCGGCACGCTAAGTTAACGATTTACGATTTACGAAGTTTGGCATAATCACCTGATTTTCTCTTAACTTCTAAAATCAAAAAAAATCGTTAATCAATAATATCTAATATCTCAACCTATTTATTTATTACTTCAATAGTACTTCCTAATTCAACCTCAAAGTTTTTTTCAAATTCAATTTCTTTGCCTATTTCAAATATAACATTTGAATTGTTTTTAATATTTACGTTTCTAACCTTCATGGTTTCTACCCAGTATTCATAACATTCATAGTCATAGTAATAGCAACTTGCTGATGTTCCTAAGTCTAAATCAACATCCTCTAATATTAAATTTTCGGTGATAAAAATTTTACCAGCCAACATGCCTATATCACCTAGTGCTGGAGTAGAACCCATAATATATTGACTACTTATTCCGGTTGTCCATAAATCTAATAAACTTAAAACGCCATCTCTAAAGCAATCAACACAATGATCAGGGGGTTCACCTAACGGGTCTTCCCCGTAAAGACAACTGGTTATTACGTAATTAAAACAAGCATGACCATGTCCAAAATCGTCATGAGGACAATAAAACGACCCTTGATACCACTGACTGCTAGTAATAATTGTAGTTTTTTCATTATTAAAAGATAACTCTCCTTCTGCTACACAGCCTGCAAAGCAAGTCATCCAAAATATTTTTCGCTTTTTATAGTTATTTATTTGATTAAACAAATCCAAAGTTTGTTGTAATGTTGCCCAAGGGTGCAACAAACCATCTTTGTCCACTAACCCCAGGAAGTATTCATCAGGATTGGTGGGAGGAAAAGGCCCGGCATGAGCAACAACTAATCTTATATGTAAAATGTCCTGATCTGTAATAATATTTGCCAATTTCCCTATCTCTTGATTAACAGTTTCGTATGAATTATCAAAATCAACAATTGGTTCTGTCCATCCATGATATTCTTTTTTATATCTCTCAAAAATTGTTTCTGTCCAATCCTCACCGTCATCTCCGTAAAATACAAATACATTTTCGTGAGTAAAGCCTTGTTCTATAATTAAATCCTCATAAGTTAAAAATAAATCGTACCAAAATTCTGAATTGTTATAAGTAGTATCTTCGGTAGCTGTTCCCAGTGAAATCAAAATAGCATAGTTTTCCCCAGCATAAGCTGATGTATGTGTTAATATTAAAAATATAAATATTATTTTTTTCATTTCATTAAAATTTTAATAAATTACAAAACCATCATTTTATAAATAAATTTTTGTCTCTTTAATTACAATATTTGCAGTTTATATATCATTTTAGTAAATGTTGAATATGTATATATGTAGCCATGATTATCAGCTGTAATTCCAACAGGGTCTTTAACAGGTATATTTGTTTTCGATATTATTTTTCCGTCTGAAATATTATATTTTAAAAAAAATCCTGTATTGCTTAAATGCCATAAATAATTATTATCGCAATAAAGACCTGCTGGTAATCCTTGAAATGTTGAAAAAATAGTTTTATTGCTTTGATTGTCAATTGAAATAATTCTGCTTGAATATGATATTCTTTCAGGTAAAGAGCCAATAATAAAATAGGTAAAATAACTTGTTTCATTTGCTGCCAAAAAATATGTGTTAAATATTTCTTCACCGATTTTCAAATCTGCCTCAACTGATTTAGTGTTAATATTTTCTATACGACCTTTTTTGTTAATTGTAAAAAGATTATCGTTATGAAATAAAACTCCTGAAATAGTATCATTATTAGAGACACTGCCAATAACATTTCCAACATTATTAATCGTATATATGTTTTCTTTCGTTAGCAAATAAAAGTAAGTGCCGTCATAAGCAAGATCCTTAACTGTTGCATCAATTTTAATATTTACATCAATACTATCTACTATCAAAAACTCACTTTCCTGAGAATTTATGGCATAAGTTTGAAACACAAATACAGCTAATATTTTTATATATAGATATTTGTTTCTCATGATTTTTCCCTCCGTTTTATTTTATTAATACCATTTTTTTGGTTTCATTGAAATTTTCAGCTCTTATGTTATAAAAATATACTCCCGGCTTTAAATGAGAAGCATCAAAAGTAATAGTGTAATTACCTCCTGTATGATTTTTGTTTACAATTTCATTTACTAAATTACCATTCAGATCATAGACAGATATAATAATATTATCATGATAACCCGCAGGTACGGTATAGGTTATGGTTGTCTTTTCTGAAAAAGGATTTGGGAAATTGGAAATATTAAAACCGTAAAAATTATAATTTCCTGCATATACCTGACCATCTGTTACCGGTTCGGTGCTTTTAAATATGCCGTTATCAGTTGCAGCGTAAATATATCCTTGAGGGCAAATTGCAAATTCATAAACACTTTCTGCAATTAATCCTTCATTTACCGGTATCCAGTAATCCGCATTATTTTTCAGTAAAAATACTCCTATTATATTTGAAATACTTGCGAATATATCTCCTTCGGGAGTTATTTCAAATGTAGAAATACCAGTGCCTGTAAAACCATCATTGGTTATTGCTGTCCAGTTTTCACCATAATCTGTAGAAAAATAAATTCCGTGAAAAACATTTGAAGGCACCGCAACATAAACATTTTCGGTTGTATCAGTTTTATGAAATTCTATTTGTCTGGGAACAGATTCAAATTCCGCTCCAACTCCTGTCCATGAATTTCCATTATCCGTGGACTTGTATAGATTTTCCCCTGAAGCACTATAAAAAATAATATCCCCGGTTGAATTAACAGTGATATCTCTATAGTCCGTACTATGAATATTATTCAAAGGCATCCAGCTATCACCATTATCCGATGAATAAAATATTGGACTCATTGTATATACGTAACAAGCTCCAATAAAAATATCATCATTTACAGGATTAATTCCCATACTATATGCAGGAAGAACATGATCTAAGTTTTCCCATGTATTTCCGTAGTCAGTAGAGCGAAATATTCCCTGGTATAAAACGCCTGCAAAAATGTCATCATTTGAATTGATTGCTATACGAAATACATAATCATCTATAAAGGACTTGTTCCAGGTACTGCCATGATCAGTTGAGGAATAAATGGTATCTCTGTACGATCCGGCAAATATATCTCCATTATTATTAATTGCAATTGCTCTGATTTTTTTTCCTTGCAAGCCCAACGGTTCCCAAAAATCTTGAGCAAAAAGAGTTGTACTGTAAAGTAACATTAAAAAGATTATCAGTAGTTTCATGATGTAAGTAATTTTAGGTTTATAATTAATTTATCTAAAAGGTATTTTAACCATGATTATCTTGTCTTTTATTAAATCTCATCACTTGGTCAATATCATCCTCTTTGTATCCACTTCCCGTCCGTCAACAATAAGCGTATAAAGGTACATACCGGGTTGCAGCTCCGCTCCCTGGATTTTAATGCTCGAATGTCCGCGCTCGTTAATACCAAAACTTCTAATCTGCACTCCCTGCATATCGTAAATATAAAGCATAGCCTTGCCGGCGCTTTCCGGGATTGTGAAGCTGATGGTAGTGGCTTGATTAAAAGGATTGGGGTTGTTTTGATAGAGTACGGGCTTTTGACCCGGGTCTATCTTTTCATTATCAACTGTTGCCCCAGTCTCTCTTTTCTCAGCATTGTCAATTCCATATATTTCCTGACAACATTGTGATTTTATAAGTCTTATCTCTTCCTCAAGCATTGCAATCCGTTGTTCCAAATCCTGAATTTTTCTACTGTTCTCGCTTGCCTTTTTTTCTTCTAAATCAAATTCATCCATACGCATTTGCTGTGTTTTAAAAGCTTCGACCAATACGGGTATTAATCCGGTATAATTAATACTCATTACGCCGTGGTCATTTTTATAAACTAAATCAGGATATACTTTTTCAAATTCCTGTGCTATAAACCCAATGTGGTCTCTATTCAGCAAAGAAGGGTCAACTTTGTACTTTACAGTGGTTGTATCACATTTATAAAATAGCGGTTTTTCGGGCTTGAACTGATAAACCACAGGGTTTAACCGCATAAGCTTTTCTATTTCGTTTTTTTGTAATGAACTGATATTATCTTCAAAAAGCCGTTCATCACCTGCAATCGAATTCGCCCATCCTGAAATTTGACCTGTCACGTGTACGTTTCCTCTAAAATATCCGGCATATTGACCTGGCACATTAGCCATGAAAGAACCAGCAACCCCAAATATTCCTG
>PWZB01000032.1 GCA_003567625.1 Bacteroidales bacterium
AAATCCAATGTTTAAAAATTCCAAACCTGTATTGTTTAGGTCATTGAAATTTTAAAATTGGAATTTATTTGAAATTTGGTTTTTGTTATTTGTTATTTATATTTTGTTATTTTGATTTTTTAATTTTAAAATCATTCTTTAATTATATGCCAAAATGAAAAAGCACCTTTTATCAATATCAACCCTTTTCATTTGTATTTTCTTTTCATCATGTGAAGAAGATAAAATAATCAAGGAAGACCTTTTCCACGAATATTTCCCTGTTGACGTTGGTCATTGGGTGATTTATGATGTTGACTCCATTGTTTACGACGATTTTTATGAAACGATAGATACTTTTTATTACCAGGTCAAGGAAGTCATTGAAAGTAAGTTTACCGATGGTTCCGGCAAAGAAGCTCTTCGTATTGAAAGGTATATACGGCATGGATCGGATGAAAACTGGCAAATTAAAAACGTTTGGACAGCCAGGAGGCTGCCTTCAAGAGCCGAGAAAGTCGAAGAAAATATAAGATATATCAAGCTTGTATTCCCTCCGAAGGTTAATAAATCATGGGATGGAAACGCATACAATATAAAATCTGAACAGATATACAAGATCACTCAAACCCATGAACAGCAAATAATAAACGACCTGCAATTCGATTCGGTGGTTACTGTATTGCAAGCCGACTTTGAAACCCTGATCAGCAAGGAATATAAAGTTGAAAAGTTTGCAAAAAACATTGGCTTGATATTTAAAGAGTACGTCGATGTAAAAACAGAAATCGACGGCACTATTATAAGCGGCGTGGATTATAAGTATACAGTTGTGGATTATAATGACTTATAATCATAACAAAGCCGTGCCCATAAAAAAAGAAATCATGCCCCGACTCCTTAGATAAAAGCTTAAATATTAAGATTTAGCTAAAGCACTCTAAACAAAGGTCGGGGTACGACTGGTATTACTATTTACTCAAAAGACAATACCGACTTCCTGATAATTTCCACACACTCCATTAGTTGTTCTTCAGTAATAACTAACGGAGGGGCAAAGCGTATCTTATCGCCATGTGTAGGCTTAGCTAGGAGTCCGTTTTCAGCCATTTTAACACATACATCCCATGCTTCTTTTCCACCTTTGGGCTTTATCACAATAGCATTAAGCAAGCCTTTACCTCTGACTACAGAGATCATATCTGTTTCAATAGCTTTGAGTTCGCGACGCAGTATTTCGCCGAGCTTTTGCGATCTTTCGCACAGGTTTTCTTCTTCAATAACATCCAAAGCAGCCATAGCAACGCGTCCGGCCAGCGGGTTGCCCCCAAAGGTAGAACCATGTTGTCCGGGCTTGATCACCAGCATGATATCGTCATTTGCCAATACGGCTGAAACGGGATACATGCCTCCGCTGATGGCTTTTCCAAGAATAAGAATATCAGGTTTGACATTTTCATGATCACAGGCAATTACTTTTCCTGTGCGTGCCACACCTGTTTGTACCTCGTCAGCAATAAAAAGTGCGCCTGCATCTTTACATGACCGGTATGCCTCAGTTAAATATCCTTCGTCAGGAACAAACACCCCGGCCTCGCCCTGGATCGGCTCAACCATAAAACCGGCTACATCAGGATCCTTTAAAGCTTCAGCCAAAGCCCTGGTATCATTGTACGGAATAGTTATAAATCCCGGCGTATAAGGTCCATACTCTTTTTTTGCATCAGGATCGGATGAAAATGAAATTATCGTTGTTGTACGACCATGAAAATTGTTTTCGCAAACAATGATCTTTGCCTTGTTTTCACCAATACCTTTTTTCCGGTATGCCCATTTACGGCACAGCTTTATAGCGGTTTCAACAGCTTCGGCTCCGGTATTCATAGGCAGAACTTTGTCAAAACCAAAATATTCGGTAATGTGTTTTTCATAAACACCAAGCACATCATTATAAAAAGCACGTGATGTGAGCGCAAGCTTACCGGCCTGCTCAGTCAATGCCTTTATAATCTTAGGATGACAGTGGCCCTGATTTACGGCAGAGTAAGCGGACAAAAAATCATAATAACGCTTACCCTCAACATCCCATAAATAAACACCTTCACCTTTTGATAAAACAACGGGTAAAGGATGATAATTGTGGGCACCATATTTGTATTCCAAATCCATTGCCATTTGTGACGTAAGTTGTCCTTTCATTTGTTTATTCATATGATTGATATTTTAAAAATTTAAACAATATTTTGCTATGTTCATTAAAGGCAAATATAGAAAAATAAAACCATCAAAAAAAATTGCCTGATACTATTATGTTTTAAAAAAAATCAAAAATAAATTACCTTTCATTGGCGGTTAAATTCGTCATAATTACACCAGGACAATTATTCTTTACTTCAACAGGTTTATTAGTTTAAAACATTACGGAGCATTTTGCAGCCGCAACAATTAGCCTTATCTTTGTGCTAAAAACAAAGGTGAGCAGGAAAAATAAACTTACGGGCAAAACATTTGAAAAAGTTGAGATTACCGATGTAGGCGCTGAAGGAAAGGCAATTGCAAAAACAGATGAACGCGTAATATTCATACCGTTTGGTGCGCCCGGTGATATTGTTGATGTTTTGATTACCAGGCACAGGGCCAAATTCCTCGAAGGCAGGATCATAAAGATACATAAAGAATCTTCCATGCGTGTAAAACCTTTTTGCGAACACTTTATAATTTGTGGAGGGTGCAAATGGCAACATCTGGATTATGCACAACAACTCAAATACAAACAGAAACAAGTCACAGATAATCTTCAGCGTATTGGCAAAGTTGATTATGACTATAAGCTTAACCGGATAATTGCATCTGAAGAGACTCAATTATACAGAAACAAGCTTGAATTTACCTTTTCTCACCAACGGTGGTTATATGATGAAGAAATGAAGAAGGATAAAAAAATAAAGAATCCTGAAGGGCTGGGGTTTCATATGCCTGGCTACTTTGATAAAGTGATTGATATCAAAAAATGCCGGTTACAACCTGAGCCTTCAAACGAGATCAGGCTGGCCATCAAAAAGCTTGCAATTAAAAGCGGGTACGGCTTTTTTGATATACGTAAAAAAGAAGGTTTTTTGCGAAATGTGATTATTCGCAACAACCTTGCCGGTGAATTCATGGTTATATTGGTTGTATTCAGCGACGACCAGGAGAAAATAAAAACACTATTGGATCATCTGGATGAGAACTTTCCGCAGGTCAGATTCTTATACTATATTGTTAATTCGAAAAAAAATGACTCCCTTGATAACCTGGATCCTGTTTTATATAAGGGGGGTTCGTATTTATCAGAGACCATTGACGGGTTAAAATTCAATATAGGGCCTAAATCTTTTTACCAGACAAACAGCCGCCAGGCGGAAACACTCTACAACATTGCCGGTAAATTTGCCGGGTTAAGCGGTAAGGAAACCGTTTATGACCTTTATACCGGTACGGGAACCATTGCTAATTTTTTAGCAGATAAAGCCAAAAATGTTGTTGGAATTGAGTATGTTGATGAAGCGGTTGAGCATGCACGGGAAAACTCACGTGTGAATGGAATAAAAAACACCGAGTTTATACCAGGTGATGTATCTAAGGTGTTTAATGAGGATTTGTTTTCCAAATACGGCAATCCTGGTGTTGTCGTAACAGATCCACCCAGGGCCGGCATGCATCCCAAAGTGCTGGAGCAGATAAAAAAGACTGAAGCATCCCGGATAGTTTATTTAAGTTGTAACCCGGCAACACAGGCGCGTGATATAGAGTTGTTGTCGGATATGTATAAACTAACAGAAGCCACTCCTGTAGACATGTTCCCGCATACTCAGCATGTGGAGAATGTGGTGTTGCTGGAGAGGGTGTGATCGGTGCTAGGTAATTGTTCAATTTGCACCAAAATTACTTCAGGGGAAAATCCAAGAATATGGTAATTAATAAATTCTGCGTAAGGTTGTCAAGTGTGGATGATAAATATATTCTTATATAAAATCATCATTCCACTTTAATGTATGGGGTTATCAGTGTGAATAAATCATCATCAATAAGGTGAGATTTTTTTATATCTTCAATTTTTTGAAATTTTCCGTGATGTCTTCGCATTTGAATAATGTTGTTTGCGATATTTCTATCAAAGTAAGGATGTCGTAGAATATCACTAAACCCGGCTTCATTTATATTAATTTTATTAATTATTGTATCCTTTATGGTTACATATTTTTTTATTGTTTCAAATCTCTCCTCGTCCATACCATATACATCAAGGAGTTGTTCAATAGAAGCATATCCTCCCAGTAACTCCCTGTAGCTTAAAATACGGGAAGAAAAAACAGGCCCGATCCCCCTTATTTCCAACAACTCTAAACTATCAGCAGTATTAATATCTACAATTAATGGCTTCTTGGTTTCTTTTGTTTCATGCTTTGATATAATTGATATACTTTCGGTTTCCTTTTCATGTATGTCTTTTGGCGGCAATTCTATGTATGGCTCAAGCTGATAATAAATTTCATCTGTTATCAAATATAAACGTTTCAGATCTTCCTTAAACAGAAATGAACCGCCGGCAGCCTCAAAATTTTTGATATTCCTGACAATTCTCTCCGGCATACCCATTTTTAACCATGATTCTTCCGGCAAATTATTAGGGTTGAAACCGAAAGGCTTCAGAATAATTGCACGGCGAATTTCTGAAACTTCGTCAATCTTGTAGGTTCTGGATGATTTACCCGAAAACTTCGATTCTTTTTTTAGTTTGCTCAACTGTTCTTCAAAAGCTAAAATTTGTTTTTTAAAATTTTCGGGATCAACCCTGGTTTCCTTAAGGAAAAATTCTTTGTGTATTTGTGGTGTTAAAATGATTATTGTAAGTAAAATGATAAAAACAATGATCCCGTTTCGTTCGGAGCGACTAAAGGTAAATAAGTCTTTCCAGCTCATTTTGGTCAATAAATTTGGTTAAGGTTAATTGGGTAACACTGAATTACAGATATTTAATCAGTTAATTGTACATATGCAAAAATAGTGATTAATTTGTTAAACGAACAGCTAATATTAGAAAAATATTATTTATCATGTAAATCAGAGATACAGGCCGAATGAGCTATTGAAAGACAGTCAGTGGTTTTGATTTTGCCCCGGCAAGGTGTTATAAAACAGTTATATCATTCATGCCTTGCACTCTGAATATTGATGATTTTTTTAAACGCAATTCACAAATATTCAATGTTAATTTTTTTTCACTACTGTCCGATTAAAATTAAATATAGCCACTAAGACACAAAAACACTAAGACTCACAAAGCTGATAGTGCTGATTATAAAGCCCTTAGTGCATCTTAGTGTCTTAGAGTCTTGGT
>PWZB01000021.1 GCA_003567625.1 Bacteroidales bacterium
AAAAAGAAATAAGAATATTTTTCAGGATGGCAAATTCCATAACTACTGAAACAAAAAGAAAGAAACCAAAGGCTATAATAGGCAGCAAAAGTTTCAAAATAGCACCTACTTTAAATCCAAAAGATTTATAAAACCCAAAGTACAAATTCAATGGCATGGTAACCAACACCATACCGGCTGTAAGAAAAATAAGGATATGCAACATAGAGTAAAAGCTACCTGCAATAACAAATAAAATAGTAAGTAACGTATTAATCGTATTTATGATCAACAGATTTCTTTCTTTACCGTATAGTATAAACACACCGGGCATAGTACCCAGAATGGCCTGGTAAATCAGCAGAATACCAATGTAGGGTAAAAATGTTGCTACACCCATCCAATTAATACCCCAAAGGTAAAATACCAACTCTTCAGGAAAGATCACCAGGATAAATACTACAGGCATATTGAATAAAGTTATAATGCGAAGTATGTCAATGTATTCCTTATGAACATCACCACCTTCATCCATCAACTTCTTCAAAGAAGGAAATAAAACAGTACTGAATATGCCGGTAATTAGTTTGTGTGTAAACTGGATAAACCGAAAAGCGCGATTATACAAACCCAGATCTGCCTGGGTATAAAATTTACCCACAATGACTTTATCAGCATTGCCTGCCCAGTAACCTATAAGATTGTTCAGGGTGAGATTTCCCATGAGATACCGGATCTTTTTAAAAACCATAAAAGTAGCTTTTTTGCCAAAAAGCCTGAAACGAATATCAACGTGCGCTCTCAAATATAAAAATTGCATTACAGGATTTATGATCAACGGGATGATCAATGACCAGTAGGAAAAACCTGCCCATGCCATTAGTATTGTAAGTCCGATCTGAAAAATACTGCTTAGCAACCGGGTTCGGCCAATGGTATTGAACCGCAGGTTTTTCGATAAAATTGCATAGGGAATATATGTAAAAGAATCGAAAATAAACTTAAATGAAATAAGAATTGCAGGCCAAAATAATGCTTTATTATTAAAAAACTCAGCTATGGGCCAGGCCAGAAGTAACATGATACCTGTAAGCGCAAAACCCATCCACACCGACAGACTATACAAATGCCTGTGAAAGGTATAACCATAATCGCTTCTTATAACTGATTGGCCAATACCCACATTTGCAAACAAGTTTATGAAACCGGCAAAGACAGCAATCATAGCTACAAACCCATATTCCTCAGGCAATAACAATCGTGAAAGAATGATGGTGGAAAGGAACTCCAGCGCCTGGATGATATAATTATATACGGCAAAGGAAGATATGCTTTTAAAGAAGGTTTTTTTGAAAGACATTCTGCTAAGTTAAAAGTTATTGTATGCCGGTATAGTCGGTTTTTATGCCTTCCAGGATCTCCAGCAACTGTTCCTCCCTTGTTTGCAATACCCCATCTTTACTAAGAAAAGGCTTGTGATTAATAATCTCTTGCATTGCCATTCTAAATTTACTTTCAAGCCGTTGATTCTGATAACCCCTGTAGGTATAGGATATGGCTTTGTTAGCAAATGACTTTTGGGTAATATTGAATTTGTCGTTTATGATCCATTGGATCCAATCCATATTGTAAATACGAGGTAAAACATGAGGCTTGTAGTTTTCCATTTTCATGGAAAGCATCCAGTCCTGCCATTTAAAGGCATTGATATGTGTAAACATGCGCACCGGTATCCAGGGAACCCTGAAAATATCGGCAATAATGGCACCATGCATGGCTTCTGCCAGGATGCATTCCGACTGCCTGATCTGTTGAATCACATCCACAGGATCTGAAGCCGGACTGATATAATGAACACCTATGGGTTTCAGCACTTTTTCCCAGCGGTCAAACATTTGTTCGCTGCGATAGTGGGGAATAAAAGCATACTTATATTTTTTGGGTTGTTCTTTCTGAAATACAGGTAATTGTCTGAGCAGTAATGCTCCATCGGTTACAGCCTTTGACTTGTCAATTTTCAGGACAGATGCCGTCATGGGCCCGCGCACACAACGTATATCATAACGTTCATTAATAACCGGTGGTTCATCATGTGCAAAACCCGAACTGAAAACGATCAGCTTTTTGGTTTTATCATCTCCTTTTTCAAAACCCAGGATAGAACCTATCCCCAGGAAACGCTCCGAGGGATCATCATTAAAAAACCCGGGAAGCAAATGATGAAATATCATCGGATTGATGGCATCACCGAAATTTTCACCTTTATAATAGGTTAGAATCATTACTATATTGAATTAAAAAACTGTTCTCATATATAAAATTACATGTTTTATAGAAACAAAACGAAAAATAAATGTTTTTTTTTCAAAGATTAATCTCCTGCATCAATTCTTCAAAAACCAGATGATCTCTGAAACCCTTCTGAGCAATCTCAGAAAAGTGTAAACCCGGCCAGAAGTTTCCTTCAATAAGTATGGGTCCTTCGGGCTGGATAGCCACATCCCAGGCAATTAGCCTTACCTGCGGGAGGCATTGTGCAGCCTTTATAGCCATTTGCCGGGCCTCAGCATAAAACGGAATGACAAACCCGTCAAATGCAGTGCCTGTAAACGGATGGTGTGCATATACCTTTCCGGTGCCATGATCAAAATCAGTAAATGCTTCCCTGAATAACACTCCGGTATCCGTATTCATGCCAACAAACATTCCGCCTTTGCTGATGTTATCCAGAAAAGAATCATCAGCACCGGTGCGTAAAAAGGCATTCAGTAACTTTGTAACGCCCTTGCGGTTGGTAAAAGTATCTATTCGTACCGTATTGATGGAATGGGGATTGATCTTCTGCAGGTCAGCATGCTGCTTCAGAGTATTCTGATATACAAACCCGGATTGGATTACCTGGTCAAATATATCTCTGACTTTACCATTATCACCCTGTAGTTCGCTGTAAAAAAGTTTAAAGATCCCTTTCCCTCCCCATGAGTCATCCTTTTTTTTGATGATAAGGCTGTCGCCCTTCCACAATCCTTCATCTTTCAGGGAAAATAAAAAATTATGAAATTGCTTAGCGTCATTGATCTGGATCAGTTTATCCCTTTTAAAAAACAAGGAATTCTGGCTCCAGGCCATGCTCTGCACAAAAGGTACATTACGCTGAGTAAAAAACAATTCGGAAAAATTCTTATTAAACAGGATGCTTTTATAATTGAGGTTATTGCTATCCCAGCATTTTTTTATGATTTTATGTGTGAGAACATAATCAGAGCAATCTGCAATAGTTTTTCTGAAAAGATACTTACTGAAATACTGTTCGGCTATTGCCGGTCGGGTAATTTTAAAAAGCAAAAACTCATAAAGGATCTGCCATGTGGGTTTACTTTTCGATATCTTTCTGGCTTTGATGATTTTCTTTGGAATTGAAAGCAGTTTCATTTCTCAGTTTATTATTTATGATTTTGGAGCGCAAATTAGATTGAACCGGTTCAGATGCGAAATCCTGTGCAAATGTAATAGATAAATTAATAATATTTGTAGATGAATTATCAAATGTTAATAAAATACACTCCGGGAATTCGATGCCGTTAAGTTAAGAAACGGAACGCAGATAACGCTGATTTTCAAACGCAGATTAAATGGAAAAAATCTGTGTTGCTTTGCTTCTGCGTTATCTGCGTTCTGTCCGGTAATGACTTCAGGACCACAGTTTATCCATCAATAATTATGTTGACCCACCCCGCCCTTCGGGCACCCCTCCCTACTAGCAGGGAGGGGCTGGAGGTTCATTCATCATTGGCGAAACCTATATTTTTCGTTTTTGAAAACTACGGAAAAGATTATGTAAACTTTTTAGCAAGGTTACAGATAATTATTTTTGTTTATTTAATTCGAATAATCATTAACTTTATATGCTCAATATTATATATTTTTATACTAACATATATTAATAACCGACAACATTTAGCAACAAATGATCTTACATGAGATATCAGTAAAGGAGAACGGCACTGCCTGCAGATTATCGGGCATAGTGGAAAAAACCAATGGAAAAACCATAGAAGTATTTTTTGAATATCCCATTGCATACAAGGACTTTCTGAATGTAAGTGCCGATCCTTTTTTCCCGGTTTTGTTAATTCCGGCCATGGAGAAAGGAGAAAAGCTGGAGATTGTGCCTGACATTTCCAAAAACCTCCTTGACCACTCAGGGTATGTACAGGAAATCTTTACCAACTGGTACCCGGATGTTTTCCGTGAAGTGGAAATTGTGCATCATAACCTTCATGAGCGTAAAAAAGTTATCAACAATGCCGCGCAGTTTTTTTCCCTGGGCGTGGATTCGTTTTATACCCTGATAAAAAACAGAGAGAAGAATTTGAAATACCTGATCTATATGCAGGGGCTCGAGTTGCCCCTTACCAGGTATAAGTACAAGCAAGAGGAAGGGGTACTTGCAGGGATCAGCGAAGTGGAAAAACATTACAATGTGCAACTGATCCATGGAAAAACCAATCTGCGGGATCACTTTAAATTGGACTGGCCCAAATATTATCATGGCCCCGGACTTGCCGGCACTGCACTTTCCCTATCCTGTGGATTTGATACCATATTTATCCCATCAAGCCACTCCTACGGAGCACACATCCCCGTGGGTAGCTCCTTTATGATCGATCATTACTGGTCAACCGAGCAGCTCAATGTGGTTCATGACGGTGCAGAGAAAGGTCGCAGCTTTAAACTATCAGACCTTGTGGCAAAAGACAATTTTGCACTCGATCAACTTAGGGTCTGCACCGAAAATGACGGCGGAGATTATAATTGTTGCCGGTGCCGGAAATGTATATCTACCATGCTTTCCCTGGAGATCATCGGAAAGCTGCAGGAAAGCAAAGCCTTTCCTGAGAAAAATACCAAAGGAAGATATCACTGCCTGGCCCCTAAAAGCCTGTCGTCCTATGCATTGACAAAAGATATACACAATATAGCCATCAAATATAAACGCTATGACATTGCGAAAAAGGTTGAAAAGGAGCTGAATTTTGCCCGGCACGATCTTTTGGGAAGAAAAGAACTTTCCATGTCCCTGGCAAAATATACACAGGGATTTGTATCCTATCTTTTACATAAAATCATCAGAGGTCAATAATTAATACATTTAAGTTTATGAAACGATTGCAACACATTGATGCCCTTCGGGGTTTTGCCCTTTTTGGGATACTGCTTTTGCATGCCCATGGTAATTTCGGGATCCATGCAGAGGCTACCAGGGAAATCCTGGCTAACCCGAAACTGAACAGCCTGGCTTCACAGTTTATAATTTTCCTGATCAGGAACAAGGCATTTGCTATATTCTCCATTATGTTTGGATTCAGCTTTTATC
>PWZB01000052.1 GCA_003567625.1 Bacteroidales bacterium
GTTTCCTTCTCTGAATGCTTGTGATATTGCTTTTGGTATTTCGGCTTCGGCTTGTATAACATTAGCCCTGGCTTCCTGGGCTTTGGCTTTCATTTCCTGTTCTTCGGCTACAGCCATAGCTCTTCTTTTTTCTGCCAATGCCTGAGCGATGTTTTTGTCGGCATTTGCCTGGTCCATCTGAAGCATTGCGCCGATATTTTTACCAACATCTATATCTGCAATATCTATTGAGAGTATTTCATAGGCTGTACCGCTGTCAAGACCTTTGGAGAGCACGACTCTTGAGATTGAGTCGGGATTTTCGAGCACCTCTTTATGGTCGTTAGCCGATCCTATTGAGGTTACAATACCTTCGCCGACTCTTGCAAGGATAGTTTCTTCGCCGGCACCACCTACTAATTGTTTGATATTTGCCCTGAGCGTAACCCTTGCTTTGGCAATAAGCTGAATACCGTCTTTAGCAACGGCAGCAACAGGTGGCGTATTAATAACTTTAGGCTTAACCGACATCTGTACGGCTTCCAAAACATCACGACCTGCCAGGTCAATAGCTGTAGCAGTTTTGAAATCCAGTGATATATTTGCTTTATCAGCACTTATCAAGGCATTGGTAACAGCTTTCACCCTTCCTCCTGCCAGGTAATGTGCTTCCAGGTCATTTCGAAGTAGTGTCAAACCGGCTTTTGTGGCCGAAATTAAGTTGTTAACGATAATTGCCGGCGGGATTTTACGCCAGCGCATCAAAACAAGCTGCAGCAAGCTTATCCTTACACCCGAAACAAGGGCTGAAAACCATAATCCTACCGGTATAAAGTAGAATATGATCCATAAACCCAAAATACTTACCACCGCAATGGCAATAATAATTCCAATATTATATTCCATAATAATTTATGATTTTTGTTTAACAATAATTTTATTTCCATCAACCTTATCTACAACGATCGGTGTATTTTCATTAATGTAATCACCTTTTGAACTCACCTCGTAGTATTCATCATTTATAAAAGCTTTTCCCATTGGGTTCAGCCTTGAGATTGTAATTCCTTCATCCCCTTTTTTGACAATGTCCTGTTCAACTACATTTACTTTACCTTTTAGTTCTTCTTTTAACATAATCTTTTTCCATGTCTTTGACTTCAAAGCAAATCCAATACTTACGATAATAAAAACTATTGTACCGGCAAGAGTAAGATGACCTGTTTGTGTATCAATCTGACTATAAGCAAGATAAACACCGCCTATCATCATACCCGCTCCTACTATACCAACCACTGTCGCACCAGGAACTACCAAGATTTCAAGCAACAAAAACACCATTCCTATTACTATCAATGTAACTATTACCAAGCATATCATAGAACAATTCGAATAAAAGATTATAATTGTCAAATTTATTTAAAAAATAAATAATTAACAACATTTAATTATAAAAAAATATATTTCTATTATCATATTTTAAACAATATTTTATTTTCTCTTCCTTTGATAAGTCTTTGGATATTTTTCCGATGTGTGACCAATAAGATAACGGTAGTCAATATCGAAAAAATGACCTTTGGTAAAAGTTCGGTTTTAAAAACAAAAATTACGAATAACGGGAAAGCTATTGCAGCCACAATAGAGCTCAATGAAACGTACCTGGTGGGGATAAATATTGAAACAAAAACCCCGAGGCAAATAAAAAACACTTCGGGAAAAACTGCCAGAACAATTCCTGCCATGGTAGCTACACCTTTTCCTCCTCGAAAATTTGCAAAGACCGGAAACATATGACCCATCAAAGCGATTAATCCGAGAAACAGCCGGTAGGAAACAAAATACTCAGTTGAAGGAATTTGATTTTGGAACATCCCTCCAATTGCGATAGCACCAACACCTTTTAAAAAATCCACCGTTAATACTATAATACCGGCTTTTGTTCCCATTATGCGCATGGCATTAGTCGCTCCGGCATTACCACTGCCATGTTTGCGAATGTCAATACCGTAAAAAAACTTGCCTAACCATACAGAAGTAGGTATAGACCCCAATAAATAAGCTGTTATTATTCCAATTATCAGGTAAACTTCAATGACCATAATTTATTTTTGCACAAATGTAAACATTTGAAATTAATATATAAAATCTGATTTTGTGATTTTGCAAAAATATAATTCCCAATTAATATTATATATTCCTTTATTTTGTATAATAAAAAGCTTTTAATAAACTGAACTGTTGGGGGTACATGAAAATTTGAATGAAGAAGGTCAAAAGGGCTTTCTATTGATAATTATTCATTCAGGCTATTCATTTTTTGAAAAAAGTTAAATGGAAGATAGTCTGAAGATAATACAAAAACATAGGGTGTTTCACCTCTTTCCACATCAAGTCGTCTGCGTCGGGGTCTGACTTCACGAATAATTGTATTATATTCATTAACGGATGATATTGATTGCATAATTCCCTTGTTGTAGGAAAAATAAAACCAGAGGCCACCCGGACGGTTGCCCAGTTGTTCTACCGGTTCGAAATAGAGAGTAAGCACATCACCGCCGCGTTGTTTACGGTATTCGAAAAATCCATTCACGTAGTTGTTAAACATGGTTCTTCTTACATTCCCAACACCTATAGGCCCGGCTGAAACGAATGCCCTGGTTCCCTGATTCCACTTTAGCCTGATATCGGCAAAAAAGAATGTGTGGTTCAATTCTGGCGGGAATCGGCGAAGAGACCCGGTTAAATTCAATTCGGTCAAAAGCCGGGAGCCTTGTTCAAGACCAAAAATATTATACATAGCTTTAATATATTTTAGGCGGTTCAGATTTATAGCTTGCAATCCGGATACTTTCCCGATGCTGTCTTCAATAATTTCAAGGCAATCATCTTCAAAGAAAAAGTCAAGTGCCATAACAATATCAAGCTCCAGTTCATTTTCTTTAATATCATAAAAAACATTTCCAAATGACATGATATCTACCTGACCCATATCGGTATGGAAATTAATCTCACCTTCACCTCGCAATTCGCATGTATTGGGGTTTAGTCTTATGATATTGTCAGGAAGATCATTATCGTTATGTTTTTCTTTTGTTGTAATCACATATTGACTGATCATCCTGTGGTAAGTCAAAAATCCTTTTGCAGAAATTATTTCCTGATCCAGATAATGTCTCCGCCTTGAAAAAACAGCAGGATACAGATGTATTGAATCACCGGCAAGCATGACGGCTGCCCACAATTCATTATAATTTACATCCTGAATTTTTTCGCCCACAGGTATCATAATACTGTCGGGGTTTAAAGAAGCTTCGAATCTAAACCATGTTGATTGAAGCAATCCACAGTCTTCAGCTAATATTTTGGTAGCTCCGTTATATTTAAAATATTTTTTATCAGCCAGAAGGTTAATATCGCCTTTAAAAGGGAACATTGTTGTAATAAAAAACTCATTTTCCTTATCTACTTCACTCAAACCATAGGTTTGTCCATCCCGGTTGACGGCTATTTTACCGAAAAACAACTCTTGTATTTCACCCCTTTCGTTATGATATTCATACCATGCTTTACCTTCATAATGTTTTCTTGAGGTAATATTCAGTTCAGCATCATACAATTGATGATACCTTTTATTGGTATCAGCTATTATAGAAGCTTTGCTCAGCTGTTCTATTTCCGCGTCAGGTAAAATAAATATTTCCTGGTTATCGGGGTAGATAGCAGCATCAGCAACTTTTATGATGTTTACACCGCGTGCATGTATTTTACTGTTCTCCTGGTCGAAAACAGCATTATCAGCATAAAAACGTAATGAATCCTGCCTTCTGTGCATCGAAACGAAATCAAACCCATCAAAATTGATATCAATAAGTTCGTCGCTTGTAAGATTTTCCAGGTCAAATTTATTTCTTCCTCTCTGATTAAACATCTTCATCCGGTTCTTTTCGTGGTCCCACTCAAGCTCATCCATATAAGATATATACATATTTTCAGGCAGGTCAATATATGATGTTTTGTCAGATGCTTTAAAATTACCTTTCCTGTTCCGAACATCCACATGAGATTCATAATTGTTTAACCGAAGGTTTATTTCTTCTTCGTCAGGTATTTTGAACTCAAGAGTAGTATTTGAAGATTCCATTTCATTTTTTCGAAAGGTATAATTTTCGGAAACCATATCTCCACCGAAAAGCTTAAGATTTCCATAACCATCCAATCCATCGGGAGTAACAACAATTCCACCTTTTACTTTTGCCAGACCGTCAAATAGTTCAATAGGCCTTTCTTTATAATTTAAAACGAGTTCATCATCAAATGGTAAATAAAACATATCAGCATCCCTGGCTGATACTTGTGGATATTCGACCGGTGCGGATTGTTCATCAAGGGTAAACAAATTTACATCGGCTCTAGCCGAATCAGGAAACATCATCATATTTTTTGCTTCAACAGTAGCATTAAGGAATTTGAGCTGCCCGTTAGCCTCAAGTCCTTCATAACTCATGTCAATAGGTCCGGTATATCTGGCTCTGCCCCCGTAAACAGGATATCCTTCTTCGGGAGTATGAGTGTTGAAACCCAGGGAGTAATCAGGTTGTACAGTCAGATAGTCATAAAAATCAGGGAAAATACCGGTGGAAATAAAAACACCATCGAAAGCAATATTTTCTGTCGTGGCATGGTCAAGACTGTCGATTGAAAAAGGGATTATTTTGAAATAAACGTCTTCACGTCTATAGACACCGCTATGAATAAATTCACGGTCATAATAAACAAAAGACTCGTTATCACTATTAAAAATAGGGTAGCGCGGGATAGCCAAATTCCCCGATTTATTATCAGGATGATCAATTAAAAGTTCTCCATTAATACCCTCCAAAACCGTTCTGACACGAACATATGAGTACTGTCCGCGGGCATCGGGTTCAAAAGAACGCACGCTAAAGGTCATGGAGTCGGTATTGATAAGGTCTATCTTAAACTCATCATAATCAAAAACAAACTCTTTACCATAAAAGTCAAACAACCCCGATTCAATCCTTCCATGGAAATAAATATCACGGTTTTTTTGCATTGTAACCGTTTGATCGTAAGGATGTATCATCACATTCTTAATATCACTTAAAGGTATTCTTTCAATACCATTTATTATCAGGTCAAAATTATGCAGGTTTGCTTCCGCATTTATTGTCGCATTTGAGGTTAACTGCATTAGATCATAATCATTGTTGCCGGAATATGCTCCTATATAATGAAACAAACGGTCATTAACAGTTACAGTTTCTTCATCTAATTCGATAGTTAGAAATCCGAAGTATGACAAATTGATCAACTGTAGTTTAACGGTTTGCACGCCCATTCTTATATGGTTGGCATAATCGCTGATTGAAAACACGCGTGAGTTTCTTTTTCTTGAGTATCTGGCTAACCTGACCAAAGGATGGATATTATCAAGGCCTTGCAATCTTATAAACCTCACTTCACTAAAAAAGTCATTTGACTCGAAAACAGCTATACCTTCATCTCTTATTCCTCTTATTGTTCGGAACTCAATTCTTGGTTCATCAATATTCCAGTATAAGGCCTCACAATGCATATCAAGCTTATGATATGTGTTTTGAAAAGGGGCTCTTGAGATCCCTTTATCATCTCTTATCAAAGAGAGTTCTTTTTTAGAATGCAGATACCGCATCTTAATACCGGGGTGATATATAGAATCTCCGGCCATATATATGCTCACGGCTGCCCTGTTGGAGTTAATACGATCGTGCCGGATACTGAAAACTTCTGCTCTTGCCGTACCAAATAAAGAATCATTACGGTATATGTTTATCATTGCCATCTGATCTTCAGCTGCTGAACCAAGAACTCTTTGCCCCGACATAGTAAAACCTCCCACATAATCAATATTGGGAAATAAATCATCAATTTCATGAATAGCTTTATAAGAGATGAATCGCGGATACCTGGCATCTTCAGGCCTGGTATCCGATACAATTCTTTCCTGAAGCTTTCCGTCCAAAGGATGAGAAAAATAATAAAGGTTGGTGAATCTTACGGAATCCAAATTAAAACGGGCCCTGGTCAAATCAATGCTGTATTCGTCAAAAACGGCATATATCTTATCAGGGTCCATCTCAACTCTTTCCCATGTATATCTGCCACAATCTCCTTCCCACCTCTTATCAATAATAAATAACGTTCCGGTAGTCTGGCTGACAGTTATACTGTCATCCATTGAGTAAGCTTTGAGATCACCCATTTTATCAAAATGTACTTTTAAAACAGAATCAAAATCCAAATAATAATCTTCATGACTGAATTTCCATTTTACCGTATGAGCTTCGAATAAAAGATTTTTCTTAAAAAGCCTGAGCGATTTATCCAAAAATGTCAAAAAACGTCGTTGATTGCGTATGTTAAGCAAATCATCAAAACTATCGTGTAAAGCCATAAAATTTTGATGCGGGTTGATCGTATTTATTACTTCAATCAACGTTTCTATGTATAAACCTTTATCGGGCCATGAACGTAACCGCATATTTTCAAATTCGGCAAAAGTTCTTTCAATAATCTCTTTTTGCGAATGACTGAATTCGTCGCTCATCCATAAGATCTCAAAAGTATCAAGCAAAGCCAATGCTTCATCGCGGTACCGGCGGTTTACTTCATCGAACTCTTCCCTTACCTCGATCAGTAATGAATCTTTTACGGGTTTTTCAAAATTATCTGTCTTTGAAAAAGAATTATGGGTAAAAAAGCACCATAATAATAGCATTGTAATTAATGCGGGTAAATTGATCATTAAGCCGGTATGTCTATTATCTGTTTTAAACATTTTAATTTTTAATTATTTTTAATGCAGCCCAATTTCCTTTGATTTTTTGTTCTCCCAACGACAAGCCCAATATGTTTGCTTTATTTATCATGTGAGCAATATCGTTTTTTAAAAAACCGCTTAAAAAAAGCATCCCGGAAGGATTTAATATCTCAACATATTTTTCCATACTTTCCAGCAAAACATTTTTTGTAATGTTGGCAATAATAATATCAAAAAATTCTTCTCCAAGCAAATTGTTGCTGCCATATAAAACTTCAATATCGACATTGTTATTGTTTACGTTCTCAATAGTATTTTCATAAGCATAAATATAATTGTCTATTGCCATAACTTTTTTTGCTCCGAGCTTTTTAGAGATTATCGCTAATACGCCTGTACCGCATCCCATATCAAGCACTGATTTGTTTTGCACATCAGCAGCAAGTAAAAATTCAATGATCAAAGCCGTTGTTATATGATGCCCTGTACCAAACGACATCTTTGGTTCAATAATTATTTCTAATGGCATACAAGGTTTTGAATTATGAAAGGGGGCACGTATATAACATTTATCAGCAATAATTACCGGATCATAATTCTTTTCCCATTCTTCATTCCAATTAATGTTTTCTACTTCCTGATATTTAAAACTTATTTTTATTTTCTGATTGAACATCGAGTTCAGATCAATGCTTTTCAGCTTGTTTTCATCAAACAATTCTTTTCTTATGTATGCCTTGCAACCGTTATCAGTTTCTTCGAAACTTTCGTAACCCATATTTGCTAACAGGTTGATAAGTATATTGCCCCACGGTTCAAAGGGTTCAACATTAAAAACAACCTCCTTGTACTCCATTTATTAAAAAATTCAAAATGACTGGACTATTTTGAAAAACTCACCTGCTTTCAAAGATGCGCCACCAATCAAGCCTCCATCAACATCCTCTTGTTTAAAAAGCTGTTTTGCGTTTTTGGAATTACAACTTCCGCCATACAATATAGTGAAGTTTTCAGCAATTTTTTTCCCATATTTTTCGGCAATCTGTTTTCGTATGAAAGCATGCATTTCCTGCGCCTGCCCGGGGGTTGCATTTACGCCGGTACCAATAGCCCATACCGGTTCATATGCTATCAGGGCATTTGAAAAAGATCTCTCATCCATCCAGAACAATCCTTCTTTGAGCTGATTGCGTATAACATCAAAATGTTTTTCATTTTCTCTCTCATCAAGTAATTCTCCACAACAAAAAACTATTTTCAAATCATTTTCAACAGCGATAGAGGCTTTTGCCGCAAGCATTTTGTTGTTTTCATTGAATAAATTTCGTCTTTCAGAATGACCGACCAAAACATGAGTAATTCCGGCAGACTTTATCATTGAGGCAGAAACCTCACCGGTAAATGCTCCTGAGGGCTTACTATGGCAGTTCTGGGCTCCGGCATATACACCATCAAGCCCGTCAATTATTTTTGATATTTCAATAAGATGAACAAACGGGGTAAAAAAGATAACCCCCGGGTTGCCATTTATAGTTTTAAGGGGCTTTTTTGCAATCATATCACATATATCTTTTGCCAGTTTCTTACCCTCATCAACGGTGGTATTCATTTTCCAGTTACCTGCAGCAATTTTTTTTCTCATATTCTTTAATTTTCATTCGACATAAACTAAACTTAATAGTAAAATTAACCAAAATCAGTTAAAATGTAAATATACTAAAATACTAATTAATATCATAACGTAAAAATACCCAAACCAATCCGGCCGGGCAAATCATAAAACCTTTCATATTCAATTCAAGGCAACTTCCAAACCTGCTGCTTGTATTTTATAACAAAAAATGATCATTGCGTTTCTCCTTCCAGTTCCATCTTGATCAAAGCAAAAACCGCATAGTTGATTATGTCATAAAGATTGGCATCTATACCCTCCGACATGGAAGTTTTTCCTTTATTGTTTTCTATTTGCTTAATTCTCAGCAGCTTCATCAAAATAATGTCTGCCAGTGATGAGATGCGCATTTTCCGCCATGCTTCGCCATAGTCATGGTTTTTATTTTGCATGAGATCAAACGCTTTTCTATAATATTTGTCATAGAGCTCTGCCGCTTTTTCAACTGGGAGGTCAGGCTTATCGCTATGCCCCATCTCAAGCTGAATAATAGCCATAATACAATAATTCACTATGCCGACAAACTCCGGTTTTATTCCCTCGTTGATTTTTTGTGTACCTTTGTCCTGCAATGAACGTATACGTTGTGCTTTGATATAGATCTGGTCTGTTAAAGATGTAGGCCGCAAAATTCGCCATGCGCTGCCGTAATCCTGCATTTTAGCAAGAAAAACCTTGGTGCACAGCTCCTTAATACGTTGAAATTGCTCGTTGGTAATTGTTTTGGGTTCTTTATTCATTCGTATAAAATGTATTAAAAATATTGATTTCTAATAAAGTATATTTGTTAATATTAACGTTTTTAGTTCTTAATCCATGGAACCCTCATGCTTTATTGTTCCCTTCGGTCATGAGATCGGCTACTCGCTTTGCTCGTGAGATCGCTTCGCTAAGTTTGCTAAGTTCATTTTCTTTTGTGAGCATTTGGTTTTATGAGGGTTTCATTTTCACATGTAATTTATACAAATAAGATGGTGAAAGATAATTATTTTAATCCAAAAAGAACAATAAATTGCAAGGGTAAAATTATAAATTTATCATCACCCGTAGTAATGGGAATTATAAATATTGCATCTGATTCTTTTTATGACGGCGGTAAGTATAAAAACAGATGGGAGGTTTTAAAGCAATCGGAGAAATTACTGTATGAAGGAGCTGCAATTATAGACCTGGGAGCAGCTTCAACCCGTCCGGGTGCTAAACTCGTTTCACCCGTTGAGGAACAAAAAAATATCCTTCCGGTATTGGAATCAATATTGAAAAATTTTTCTTCTGCAATTATATCGGTTGATACCTATAATTCGTCCACTGCCAGTGCTGTCATTGAAAACGGGGCTCATATCATCAACGATATTTCGGCCGGCAGCTTTGACCCGAAAATGTTTGATACAATAGCACAATATAATGTGCCATATATAATGATGCATATTAAAGGAACCCCCGAAACGATGCAAAAAAATCCTTTTTATCATGATGTGGTTGAGGAAATTACGGGTTATTTTTCTGTAAGAACGGAAAAACTGAAGCAGTTAGGTGTCAGGGATATTATTATTGACCCCGGATTTGGTTTTGGAAAAACAGTGGAGCATAATTATGAATTGTTAAACAAACTTGATTATTTCAAGATTTTTGAACTTCCGCTTATGGTTGGTTTATCAAGAAAATCCATGATAAATAAGGTGTTAAATGTTCAGCCTGATGGTGCCCTTAACGGCACCACCGCGCTTAACACAATAGCATTAACCAAAGGTGCGCATATACTAAGGGTTCATGATGCAAAACCAGCCGTCGAAGCAATAAAACTTGTTGAAAAATACCGGTTGTTGCAGTAACTCTGTTATTATTACCTTTGCAAATACAATTACCAAGCCATTTGATCTTTTAACCTTATTAACAATCTAATAATGATTTTTACCTTACTGCCGGCATTTATAAATATCCGTTTTCTGGATATCGTTGATATTTTACTTGTTGCATTTTTGCTCTACCGTCTTTATTATTTGATACGAGGCACAGGTGCATTGTATATATTTCTTGGCATATTGACCATATATTTATTATGGTGGACGGTACGCCTCTTTGAAATGGAATTGCTTAGCGAAATACTGGGTCAGTTTATGAGTGTGGGGGTTCTGGCTCTTATTATTGTTTTTCAGCCCGAAATAAGGAAGTTCCTTTTAATGATAGGAACACGGTCTATTATTAACAAGGGTTCAAAAAGTTTTTTCAGAAAATTCTGGCAATTTGATGACCGTTTTTCGCTTAATATAGTACCCATAGTAAACGCATGTGAGACATTTTCAAAAAACAAAACCGGTGCTCTTATAGTAATTACAAAGGAAAACAACCTTGAGTATTATCTTGAAACCGGTGAGATCATTGACGCTAAAGTATCTGAAAACCTTCTGGAAAATATTTTTTTCAGGAACAGTCCTTTACACGATGGGGCTGTTATTATCACAAACAATAAAATAGTAGCAGCCCGCTGCGTTTTACCTGTTTCCGAAAAACCCCGTTTCCCGTTTCATCTGGGTATGCGGCACAGGGCCGCTTTAGGTATTACCGAACATTCTGATGCCATAGCTATTGTCGTTAGCGAACAAACAGGAAGGATATCATGGTTTAAAGACGGTGCTATGAAAAAAAATATTAAGCCGGTGCAACTCAAGGAATACCTTGCCAAAGAATTTATGTTATAGTTAAAAAATTTATTTATGCAGCTAATAGCCGACAGCGGAAGCACAAAAACAGACTGGGTATTGATAAACAAAAACAAAAAGGAAAACAGCTTTCGAACTACAGGTATCAATCCATACTTTAAGCCAGGCGAACAAATAGTAAATGAACTTCGCCCTGTTTTCTACAAACATATTAAGCCTGAAACAATAAAAAGGTTAAATTTTTACGGGGCCGGTTGTTCATCGCATAAAAAAAAAGAAGCAGTAAAAGGTGCTTTAGAACGCATATTTCCTGTTGCAGAAATCTTCGTTGGTCACGACATGCTTGCTGCGGCAAGGGCACTTCTTGGAAGCAAGCCCGGCATAGCTTGCATACTTGGTACAGGTTCAAATTCATGCTTGTATGATGGTCAAAAAATCACTGAAAATCTGTTTTCGCTGGGATACATGTTCGGTGATGAAGGCAGCGGCGCACACATTGGCAAAACATTCATCAAGAAACATCTGAAAAAGCAGACTCCGGGCGAATTGCAGAATGCTTTTGCAAAAAAATATAACATCTCAGATGAAGAAATACTTACCAATGTTTATCAAAAACCAAACCCTAATAAATTCCTGGCTTCCTTTACGCATTTCCTAAGAGAAAATGCAGATAATCCCTATGTGAAAGACATTTTGGAACAATGTTTTGATGAATTTATAAACGAACAGGTTTCAAAATTCACTAACTATAAGTCTTATTCGCTTTGTTGTGTGGGTTCAATAGCTTATTACTTCAAAGATAATCTAACGGAAATTCTGAAAAAACATCAAATAAATTCCGGGAAGATAATCCAATCCCCGATGGATGATTTGATAAAGTATCACGTTGGGCAAGTATAGTGTATAGGGTTTTGTTTGCCAACTCTTCTTTGCCAAATTATCCGGACAAGGCATGCCTTGTCGCTACTCAACCTTGCGCACCAGGCTGTATACACCTAATGATTTTTTCCTTATCGCCGGGGTGCAGCCAGATGGCATCATCATACTTTTTAAACCATGTAAGTTGTCTTTTGGCATAACGCCTGGTATTGGTTTTTATCTTGTCAACCGCAACAGCTAAAGGATATACGTTGCTGAAAAATGCAAAAATCTCTTTATATCCCAGGGTATTTAATGCATTATAATGCCTGCGGGAGAATAAACCCCAGGCTTCTTCAACAATTCCGCGGCGAATCATCTCATCAGTTCGTTTGCTGATGCGTTCGAACAACTCCTGCCTCGGCCTGTTAAGAATAAGGCGAACTATTTTAAAGGGGCGTTGTTGTGGATTCTTTTCAGAATAAAATTGTGACAGCGTTTTGCCGGTTGTTATATAAATTTCTATAGCCCGCATGATGCGGTTAGGATTCGTAAGGTCAACATTTTCATAATAAACGGGGTCAATCTTTTTTAATATTCTTCTTAATCCGGGCAATTTTTCCTGCCTGTAGATCTGTTTAACTTTATTCCTGGTTTCAGGGTCAACATCGGGCAAGGCATCTATTCCTTGACATACGGCATCAATATAAAGCCCTGAACCACCTGTTAATATGACATAATCCTTTGAGGTAAAAAGATAATTTATTACTTTCAGGGCTTCATTTTCAAAGATCCAGGCATTATAATAGTTGTCAATCGAGAGGTTTCCTGCAAAATGGTGTTTCACCCTTCTCAGCTCTGCTTCAGAGGGTGCAGCAGAGCCGATTTTCAATTCCTTATAAAACTGACGTGCATCAGCAGATATAATTTCAGTATCAAGTTCTTCTGCAAGCTCAATACTTAAGGAAGTTTTTCCAACAGCGGTAGGTCCGGTAAGAACAATAAGGGTTTTATCGCTATTTTTCGTCGCCGTTTTCATCCTGTTCAAAAAAATTGTCATCTAATATTATCATCCTCATCTTTAACACTTATGTTTAAATCATCGGGGGCTTCACGATATCGGTCTTCTTCACCCCTTTGTTAAAGTTACTCCTGCGCTCTTCACGCTTAGCCCTTTGCCCCAATACACTTATCACTCACAACTCTTTTGGTTCGTATCAGCCTTAAGCCCTATCTTTTCTCCTTCTTTAAGCATATATTTCAGAGCTTCCTCACGGTCATTCGGTATTATTCCATCCAAAATAGCTTCCCTGATAGCTATTTTAATAATGCCAACTTCCCTGCAAGGCGACAGGTTAAATATACGCATAATATCATTACCTGATACGGGTGGTTGCCAATTTCTTATCCGGTCTTTTTCTTCAATTTGTTTCATTTTTTCCTTCACCTTTTCAAAATTCTCAAGGTATTTTTTTACTTTTTCGGGGTTTTGGGAAGTAATATCAGCCTGGCAAAGCAACATCAAGTCATCTATATCATCGCCTGCATCAAACAGCAGTCTTCTGATTGCCGAATCGGTAACCTGGTTGGTTACCAGTGCAATAGGTCTGAGGTGCAGCAATACAAGCTTTTGAACATATTTCATTTTCTCATTCAATGGCAGCTTCAGTTTTTTAAATATCTGTTTTACCATTTTTGCACCTATATATTCATGTCCATGGAATGTCCAGCCGGTTTTTTCATTCCATTTTTTGGTCAGGGGTTTGGCAATATCATGAAGCAGTACAGCCCACCGCAGCCAGAGGTTGTCGGTTTTATCAGCTATATTTTCAAGCACCTTGATAGTATGATGAAAATTGTCTTTATGTGCTTTATTATCTTTTACATCAACACCATGCAAGTCGTCAAGCTCTTTAAAAAAATGTTTTAGTAATCTGCTTTTTTGCAGTAATTCAATACCTTTTGCCGGATTACCGGAAACGATAATTTTGTTCAGCTCATCTGTGATCCGTTCAACCGAAACGATCGAAATACGGTGTGCCATTATTTTGATAGCCTGAAAAGAGTCTTTATGAATATCAAAATCCAATTGTGCTGCAAAACGGACTGCCCTGATCATTCTGAGCGGATCGTCCGAAAATGTTTTTTCAGGGTTAAGTGGTGTACGTATAATTTTCGATTTCAGGTCTGCAACACCCCCAAAAGGATCAAGAAATTCGCCTTTTACCTCACCGTTGAGCCCGACCGCCATTGCGTTAATCGTAAAATCCCTTCTTTTTTGGTCATCAATCAGAGTACCGTCTTCTACGACAGGCTTTCTTGAGTCCGAACGGTAAGACTCTTTGCGTGCTCCGACAAACTCAATATTCCAACCATCCCAGTGCAAAAAGGCTGTCTTGAAATTTTTATATACGGCAAGCTTGTTTTTTCGTTTAGCTTTTTCTGCAAACCTTTTTGCCAAAGAAATACCCTTTCCGATAACCATAATATCTATATCCCTTGAATGACGTTCAAGCAAAAAATCACGAACATAACCCCCGATGATATATGAATCGACATTCAACTCATCAGCAGTTTCTTCAACAAGTTTAAATACAGGGTTATTTAATAATTTATTCAAATATTTCAATGTTTTCGAAAAGTAAAAATGAATTATTGTTTAATTTTGATTCTATCTTATTATCCTCAAGAACTTCTCGCTCTTTTTCAGCTACGGTACTTACTCATCCTGACGGTTCAAAATAAGTTGCAGCCTATTATGCACCGGCAAAAATAGTTAATTCCTGACAATTTCTATTTCACCGTTATCCTGAACCCTTATAACAGTAGAAGGCCTTGGCCTGATGATCACATTTCTTTCGCTTTCTACAATATAATCGACAGAATCTTTAATATATTCCGAAATTTTGCTGTATGACAATGGCGTTTCATATCCTGAAACATTTGCGGATGTAGAAGTCAATGGTTTTTTGAATGTTTTCAGTAATTTCTGGCAAAAATGGTTTTGCGGGATACGGACAGCAATAGTGCCATCAGGTGCAGTAACATCTTTGGCAACATTACGACCCTGGTTATAGACAATTGTAATAGGCTCATCAATACTGTTAATAAAGTCAAGAGCAATATCAGGCACATTAACCACATATTGCTTAAGCATCTCCGGATTTAAAACAAGTATAATCAATGATTTATAAGGCATCCTTACCTTTATCTTATATACTTTGCTTACTGCACGAGGACTGGTTGCATCACAACCGATCCCCCATACAGTATCGGTTGGATAAAGAATTATACCTCCCCTGTTTAATACTTCAGTCGCTTTTTTTACTTCTTCTTCAATATTCATAATATTAAATTGCTAAAACTTAACTGATTGAGTATTAATAATTATTTATAACCTTTATTAAATAACGATTGGATAACATTACGTATGCAAAGTTATAAACAAATTAAAAAAAATATTATTTTGAAAAAAATAAAAACATCACAAAATCGAAAAAAATACTAAATAACACCTAATGTATTTGAAATACCAAACTAAAACCCAGGTAAAACATAAATTATTGTTTTCCGGCAAGTGTTCATTCTGGCCAGGTTATAAAATCAATTTAATCAGGCTGATAAACATTACCAAACAGGAAATTACAAATATATTTGCGGATTAATCATGTAAAAAATAAACGCAAGCTATTTACTGGCGGGAGTTTATTTTATGCAAATACATACTTGAAAAAAATTTCTAGCCGACAATGTTCGGATATCAGGTTAAAACAGGAAAAAACATTTTGCTTTTCATTATTTGCCAATAATTATTCTTTGTGAATGTATAGCTTTGGTTGTTGTTATTCTTAAAAAATATATTCCATCAACCATGCCGGTCAATTGAAGTGTGCAGAAATCGTTTTCAACACTATTGCGGCTTACCACTTGTCCTTTCATATTGATTAGTTCAACAAATTTCATTTTATAATCAGAAGAAATATAAATATAATTAGTAGCAGGGTTAGGATAGATTTTTATGGTTGTTTTCATCCATTGATTGATTGTTGTGGCTCCCCAGGCATCATTAAATATTGTGTCCCGGACAATCTCTACTTCCCTTGGTTCATCACTTTCGGGGTTGTTCCATCCTTCATTGATATAATAATTGTACTCGTATTTGCCTTCAGGCAGTTGCATGGTATTGGTGTAGATCATATTACCGGCCGGTTCCATGACCTGCTCATCGTGCAATTCTCCGGGCGGGGCACCATCAAACATGGTACCGGTAATGTAAAGGTCGTCATTATCGGGGTTAAATTCCGGAGCATCGCTCATATCAAGATTGAAGGTAACTTCAAAATATTCAACAACTTTCACGTTTATATAAGCTTTTAAATTATCGGGATTTTCCACGCCTTGCGGTAATTCTATTTCACCTTCAAGTGTATATGTGCCAAGCTGATTACCGTCATAATTACCTTCTTCCCAATTTACCGGCAGGTATTCGGATGTCTGATCATCATAATGCACGTTTACTTCGTCGGGTAACGGCAAATCTTCAAAGAGTGTACCTGCCTCAACTGTTATATCTTCGGGGTCATCAATACCTATTACCATTAAAGTAAAATCTTCCGAATAATAGCCTTCTATTTTTATCATATCAATTCTTGAAGCACCCTGACCACCTACGGTTTCGCCGGCAACACTAGTATTGGAGGTCATTATCCATCTCAGGTGAAGAGATGATTTATTGTTGCATATCTCAGGCAGTTCAATTTTTTCGAGCACGCCTGTAGTAAAATCATCGGCCACCGTTATGTCACTGTTTTCTACATCATTCCAGTCGCCTGTTGTTCCGATCCGGTATTGAACTTTGAAATCGCGCGGGCCGGTATTGGAACTTCTTTGTGCGCTGCTAAGAGATAAATCACCATAATTTAATGTTGAAAATTCAACTACCCAATATTTTGTATCAGCTCCTTCATCCCAGGATAATGTACGGATAGCATAATTATCAACACCGGAGCCATAAGAATAACTGCCATCAAATCCGGGTTCACGGGTTATCAGCTTGCCGATATTTTCGGGTATTCCCTGGTCGGCTTCCTGGGTTTCTTCCGGGAAGGTCCATGCTACAACCAGCACCGGCTCAACAACTGTTACTTCGATTTCAGCTTTAAGATCATCAGGGTTGTAAATACCTTCGGTAAGCACCAGTTCTCCAAGCAGGATATAAATATCCGGTGTATAAGGATCGTAATCCCCTTCCTGCCATTCAACTTCTAGAGTTTCGGTTTCTTCGTTATCAAGGATCACTTCCACTGTTGAAGGCAACGGAAGGTCTTCAAAAAGAGTACCGAGTCCCACGGTAATTGGTTCCGGGTTTATTACTTCAACAATGATCAAAACCAGGCTTGGATCCAGGACCTGATAGCTATACAGGTCGGAAGTCGCCGATTCACCGTCCTGGTCTTCGGCATATACCTGGTAATAGACGGTGGTATTGTGTTCCTGGGCCGGGATATCCGTTTCCGTGGTATAAGTATTGCCATTTGCCACTATCATGGGGATTGTATTTTCCAGATTATGTTCACTTACTCCCCATTCAAGCTCGACGATCTCTATGGGGGCATCACCCGGTGTAACATCAGCGGAAACCGAGACCGTTGTTTCGGGTGTTATATCTGAATCAGGGTCTTGTATGATGTTGCTTATAGAGGGCGGGGCCGGGCCGGTGTCATCAACCCATACGCTGACATTGTCAAAGAAAGCTGTTTGATCTGCAGCGGTAGAACCCTGCCAGTAAGCCCCCATATACTCCAGTTCAATATCTGTATAGTCATCGTTGTTAACGTTTCCAAGGAAGCTTAGTTCTCCGGATTGCGGGTCTTGAAAGCTGTCTCCGTCATTTCGTCCGAAAAGCTCCCACTCATTTGTGGCCGGATCATAAGTTAGTTTCAGGCTCATATGATCGTTTGTCGGGTCATCAAGAGGCTCCCCGGCAACTATCAATCCGCCAGGTGTTGTTCCCAAAGATTGTATCCCTTCCGTGAAATATACAAACCTAGCAGGATCAGGCGTGCTTGCGTTTCCCAAGACAATAGCATAACCTTCACCTTCCGTGGCAACATCATTGCTTGTACTGCCAATAACAAAAGCTACACCATAAGTGTTGCTTCCAAAACCGGCAGGATTATCCCTGATCTGCCGCATGTTGAAATACCATGTAATGGTTTCAATATTGTCCCCTAATATTGTATTGTAGGGAGGATCAAAATCATCAGTTTCGAGGAATGCACAAACCCATCCATTAGCATTATCTCCAAAACCGGCTGTGTTGGTAAGCTCCAGAATGTCGTTGTGTATCCTCGCCCCCCAATCATCACCCGAACGGTTTACCTGCCAGGGAGTATCGCCAATAGGTCCGGAAATTGTAAAAATTTCACCCTGGCTGACGTTGAAATCCGAATGATGAACATTTATTTGTCCGTAATTATTTGTTATTATAACAAGAAAAAATGCAACTAAAAAAAGCGAGCGAAAAAGATAATTTATTCCCATAATATTTTTTTTTTAATAACCATCTATCCATACCTTAAACCAGGCGAGATTACAATTTAAACCCTTAACAGTCTAATACTTTTTTCCAAGAAGATTAACCGTGTTTAACCGGTCAATTCTTTTGTTCTGTTGTTATTATCCGACGGAAAAAACATTTATACAAAGCTAATAATAAACGCACAAAAGTAAAAAGTAAAATAAAAAAAACAACAAAAAAGTCCGGGCAAAATTATGCTTCCAATTATACTATGCATAGTTGAGGCACAACTATAATTCGTACCCCGGTCTTTTTTGACGGATAAACTCTTTCGACGCGATTTTAAGGCTTATCACATTATCATCTTTTTCTCGCTCTTGGATGGTACATCATTACAGTATCTCTCAGGTAGTCTTTATCGAGATGTGTGTATATTTCGGTTGTAGTAATAGATTCATGGCCGAGCAGGTCCTGCACTACACGCAGGTCGGCGCCACCTTCTACAAGGTGAGTAGCGAAGCTGTGCCTTAATGTATGGGGGCTTACATTTTTTGTGATACCTGCTTTTTCGCAAAGGCTCTTTATGATTGTAAAAATCATTACACGCGTCAGTTTTCTTCCTCTTTGATTTAAAAATACGTAGTTTTCGAAACCTTTGATCACGGGCTTGTGCATTCTTTCATTGTCCAGATAGATTTTCAGTTGCTTTGCTGCGTGAGAGCCCAGCGGGATAAGTCTTTCTTTATTTCCCTTGCCATACACTTGTATGAACTCTTCACGAAAATGCAGCGAGGTCATTTTTAGTTCCGTAAGCTCCGAAACCCTCATTCCGCACCCATACAGGATTTCAATAATGGCTTTGTTGCGGTGGGCATTATTCCGGCTCATATCTATAGCCTCTATTAGGCGGTCAATCTCTTCCACCGAAAGAACAACCGGGAGTTTCTTCTCAAGACGTGGTAAATCGAGTAAAGAAGCAGGGTTGGTTTGTATAATGTCTTCCATCAGCAAATATTTGAAAAAACTCCGTATGCCTGAAATAATCCTTGCCTGGCTGCGCTTATTGACCCCGATCTGTGCAACCCATTCGATAAAACTTTGCAGATGAGAAGATCTTATTTCACCGGGATTCAAATCGGGGTTGTGCATTGAAAAATATTGAAACAGCTTGTCTATATCCGCCAAATAGGCATGAATGGAATTTGCCGAAAGCGATTTTTCTAACTTCAGGTATGATTCAAACCCCTTTTTGTAGCTTGCCCACTTCATTGGTTTTTTTTTGGAAAATTAATAAAAAAATAAATCCTGTAAGCTATTATGGTCAAAAAAATAAACCCCAAATTTGATATGATGATCCCTTACTTTTAATTAATGGCAACGAATGGTTGCTGAAAAATGTGGATTTTGCCATCGTTCGACGGATGACGGACAATGACTGAATGACTATTGGAGGAAAAGAATTACCTGATTTTTGTCATATAACAAGACATTTATTAATTTTGCTATAAATGGATACAAAGATCAAAAAGCAGGCTGAGTTTCTTCGCGATACAAAGTTTGTCAATGATGTTCATCTTGGCAAACTCACAAGATTACTTCGTATGACGGGTTTCGATACTGTTTATCGTAATGACCTGGAAGATGATGAGATTATACGTATAGCCGTTGAAGAGCAACGCATCATACTTACCCGTGACCTGGGAATACTGAAAAACAAAAAGGTGCAGAAAGGGTATTTTTTACGTTCGCAGCAACCAAAAGAACAGCTCAGGGAAGTTATTTTGCGGTTCCAGTTGCAAAACAATATGAAATTTCTGAGCCGGTGCATAATCTGCAACGGCACCATTGAAAAAACAGATAAAAGCTCGGTTGAATCATGTCTGAAACCCGGAACCCAAAAGCATTTCAATGACTTCTTCCGTTGCAAGGATTGTGGAAAGGTTTACTGGGAAGGCTCGCATTTCAACAAAATGATGATGTTTTTCCAAAACCTGGAAAATGAACTTGAAAGATCATGATTAAGCTCATATCATAATTTGTTTATACTTTGTGGTAAAAAATTTAACCATGAAAGACAAAGTAGGTGCATTAAGGTAATTTAAGTTAATATCCCTCTTGCGGTATAAACTTATTTATTACCCACAGAGAAAACTTAAAAAAAAGTTATATCAGGAGCCTGTAATATTTGACAAACACAATACCAGATGATCTCACGACGAAATATCACTTCACCACTGATACTGGTTTTTTCCGTATCCTTTATTTTGTATATCAATACGCTTGGGCATGACTATGCTCTTGACGACACTATGATGATCACGGAGAACAGCTTTACCCGGCAGGGACTTGCGGGTTTGGGCGAGATTCTGACCAATGATGCTTTTGCAGGTTTTTTCGGCGAAGAGAGAAACCTGCTGGAAGGCGGGCGATACAGACCTTTGTCGCATGTTACCTTTGCCATTGAATATGAGTTGTTCGGACTGAACCCTTTTGTCGGACACCTCGTTAATACAATATGGTACGCACTTTTGTGCTGTTTGATATTTTTAACCCTGAAACGGTTTTTACCATCAA
>PWZB01000067.1 GCA_003567625.1 Bacteroidales bacterium
CATTGGTTTTTTCCTCCGCTTTTTTTCTTTTGAAAATCTTTTCTATTGATTTGGCATTTAACCGCCCGTGTACTTCACTGTTAATTGTAATACAAGGCGCTAAGGCGCAACAACCTATACAGGCAACACTTTCCAGTGTATATTGCATATCAGCGCTTGTTTCGCCATCTTCTATGCCAACCTGGCGAGATATTTCGTCTAATACTTTCTCAGCACCTTTTACATGGCAAGCGGTACCTTTGCATACCATTATCATGTTTTTGCCTACAGGTGTAAACCTGAATTGTGAATAAAATGAAGCAACTCCATATAATTCATTTAAAGGCAAATCTAAATCTGACGATGCCTGTTTCAGAATGTTGAAAGGAAGATATCCAAAAGTTTCCTGAATAGTCTGCAAAACAGGTATGGTTGTTCCTGTTTTGCTTTTGTATTTAGAAACTTTTTCGCCGACAAGCTGATAATCTTCTTCGGTAGTTTGAATTTCTTTTTCGGGGGCAATTCTTGCTATTCTCATATCTATGTGTTTTTGTGAGGTCAAAAATATAAATTTTTTGATCGGTAAAAAAAATAGATGATAATTTTTAAGAAGATTTAATCAATAAGCGAAATTTTTTAAACCTGAATTATTCATAAAATTTAAATGTATCGAATTACGAATTTGTTACGAATATACGAATTAATACCAAATACCGATTACCACTCGTTACCCGTTACCCGTTACCATCAAAGATAGTTCAAGAATTAATCAGGTTAGAAATAATTGTTTTGATTATTTCTGGTTAACACTTTTTGGAAGTTGTTAACAAAATTATTACGCTTTTGTTTGCTTTATTAACTTATAAGCCGTTGTTAATGAACGGTTTTTCATAATCTTTTGAGCATCAAATTGATCTGCTGAAACCTTTATTTAAAAACTGGTTGGGAAGTTGTTAATAAAAAAATGTTATAATTTTTAATCGTTGGGTTGTACTAATTCTTATTTTTGAACTATGGAATCGAAAGAAAAAAAAATACAACAACAGGGATTTCAGAGAAAGCGACAAAGTGTGCCATTATCCGATTATCTGGAGCATGGTCGTGTGCCGCCTCAGGCGTCTGATCTTGAAGAAGTCGTATTGGGTGCCATGATGCTGGAGCAAAATGCACTAACTAACGTTATTGATATTCTTAAGCCTGAAGTTTTTTATAAAGAGGCACATCAAAAAATTTTTAGCGCAATACATTATCTTTTTTCCGAATCTCAACCCGTTGATATACTCACTGTTACACAAGAGCTTCAAAAGCGTGGCGAGCTTGATTTGGCAGGTGGCAGTTATTACATATCCCAACTTACCAATAGGGTTGCATCTGCAGCTAATGTTGAATACCATGCCAGGATCATTCTTGAGAAATTTTTACAAAGGGAGTTGATACGCATTTCATCTGAAATAATAAAGGATTCTTATGAAGATTCGATGGATGTGTTTGATATTTTGGATAAAGCTGAGAAAGAGCTTTTTGCTGTTAGTGAGACTAATCTCAGGCGCAATTATGATGACATGACATCATTGGTTAAGCAAGCCATAGAACAGATAGAGAGCGCGCGTCTGCAAGACAGTCATGTCAGTGGCATACCAAGTGGTTTTACAGCGCTTGACCGTGTTACGGCAGGGTGGCAAAAGTCTGACCTGATCATTCTTGCAGCCCGCCCGGGAATGGGTAAATCATCATTGGTTCTCTCCATGGCTCGAAATATAACGGTTGACTTTAAAAAGCCCGTTGCTATATTTAGCCTCGAAATGACAGGAGTACAGCTTGTTACAAGACTTATATCGGGCGAAACACAGCTAAGGTCCGACAGCCTCCGGCGAGGCGATCTGAAAGACTATGAATGGGAGCAACTCAATGCACGTATTAATACACTTGCAGGCGCTCCATTATATATTGATGACACTCCCGCCTTATCAATTTTTGAACTTAGAGCCAAGTGCAGGCGATTAAAAGCAAGTCATGATGTGCAGTTAATAATTGTAGATTATTTGCAGCTAATGTCATTAGGTTATGATAACCGCGGTAACCGCGAACAGGAAATCAGCAATATCTCAAGATCAATGAAAAGCCTTGCCAAAGAACTTAATGTCCCCGTAATAGCTATTTCGCAACTTAGCCGTGCTGTTGAAACACGTGGCGGTTCAAAAAGACCTATTCTTTCCGATTTAAGAGAATCAGGCGCCATAGAACAAGATGCGGATATGGTGTTGTTCATATACCGTCCCGAATATTATAAAATTATGGAAGATGAAGAGGGTAATTCAACCGAAGGATTGGCAGAACTTATTATTGCCAAACACAGAAACGGCGCTTTAGAAAACATTCCGCTCAGATTCATTGAAAATTATGCCAAATTTACCGATTACGAATCTGCCGATTTTGATAAAATTGAACCTATTAAACCGTCAGACGCTTTTGATGAATCATCTGTTAAAACAGTTACAATGCCATCAAAAATGAATGATGATAATCAGGAAGAAGACGATGTTGATGACGATGTTGATGTTCCTTTCTGAGCCTGAATCTTTAAAACCCTGCCCTTGTTAAAATACCCCGGTTTGTTTGAATAATTTTTATTATTTTTGAAAATAGTGATATTGACGTAATTGATCAGGGGTATATTACGTTATATATTAAGACAAAAATCATTAATATGAAAAGACGATTATTAATATCAGTTTTTTTTATTCTCAGCCATATTGTTTTTTCAGCACATATACTTGTGCCAATGGATAAGTCTCAGCAGGAACATTTGAAAGCATACGGCATAGCATATCATGTGTTGACTTATGATGTTGAGGTTAGCTGGTTATTGAATTATCGTGGCGGTAGTTTTATGTTTCCTCATCATCCTGAATTTGAAGAAGAGTGCCGGGTCAGGGGTGTAAGTTTTGAGGTTATTGCTGACGTTCAGGCAGCTTCTGTTTTGGAGTCAATCAGCAATCCTGATGTTAATAAAGAAGAAATAAGGCTTCACCAGGTTCCGCGTATAGCCGTTTATACACCTCCAAACAGCTTGCCATGGGATGATGCCGTTACCCTGGCATTGACATACGCCGAAATCCCTTATGATGAAGTATATGATGAGGAAGTCCTGGCGGGAGTATTACCTATGTATGACTGGTTACATTTGCATCATGAGGATTTTACAGGGCAGTATGGCAAGTTTTGGGCTGCATATCGAAATACCGATTGGTACCAGGAAGATGTAAGGCTTGCAGAAGAATTAGCAAGCAAACTTGGTTTTAGAACGGTACCTGAACTAAAATTAGCTGTATCATTGAAGATTCAGGAATTTGTTGCCGGAGGAGGTTATATGTTTGCAATGTGTTCGGCACCCGAAAGTATTGATATCGCACTGGCCGCTAAAAATGTAGATGTCGTTCATGAAGTCTTTGACGGCGTGCCTATGGACCCAAATGCACAAGAAAAACTTGATTTTTCAAATGCTTTTGCTTTTACCGATTTTGAACTGGTTACTAACCCTTATGAATATGCAAAATCAAGCATTGACGTGCCTAAAACAGGAAGAAATGAAAAAACAGACTTCTTTACCCTGTTTGAGTTCTCAGCCAAGTGGGATCCAATCCCTGCAATGCTTACACAAAACCATGAAACAGTAATAAAAGGATTTATGGGGCAAACCACAGCATTCAGGAAAGAGTATATTAAACCTACTGTGACTATTTTAGGCGAAAACCGGTCAAAAAATGAAGCAAGATATATTCATGGGATTTTTGGGAAAGGAACATTTACATTTTATGGTGGTCATGACCCGGAAGATTACCGCCATTTTGTCGGCGACCCACCCACTGATTTGAACCTTTATCCCAATTCTCCCGGTTACAGACTAATACTTAATAACGTTCTGTTTCCTGCGGCACGACCGGAAAAACGAAAGACCTGACGGCGTACTATGCAGCCTTTGGCTTTTTGGAGACCTTTCTCTTGTAAACAAGAAAAGCATATGGATAGATGTTTTTCTCGTCGGGTGCATAATCAATACGGTCAATTAACTCCCACTTCTTATCATCTATTTCAGGGAAATAAGTATCCCCTTCAAAATCGGCAAATATCCTGGTAAGGTATATTGTTTTCGTATAATAAGATTCTATTGCTTGCTTGTAAATTTCAGCGCCACCAACAACAAAAACCTCCTTTTCATCTTTTACCAGTTTTATGGCTTCTTTAAATGATAAAGCTTTAGGGCATCCCTGAAGGTCAAGTTGCTCTTGACTTGTAACAACAATAGTGGTTCTGCCGGGCAATGGTTTGCCGATTGACTGGAAAGTCTTTCGGCCCATGATAAGTGTATGGCCCATAGTAATATTCTTAAATCGCTTAAGGTCGGCCGGCATATGCCAGATAAGGTGGTTTTCGTTACCTATTACATTGTTGTTGGAAACAGCTGCTATTATTGAAAGTTTCATATGTTTATATTTTTTGGCAAATGGTAAAAATTAATGAACTTTAGATTGATAGATTCAGAAATCAAAAATCGTTAATCGATATTCGTTATTCAAAAAAGTTTGACTTTATAGACAGACTTTAATTATACTGCAATAGGCGCTTTTATATGAGGACAGGGCTCATAGTTTGACAACGAAAAATCATTGTATGAAAAATTAAATATGTTTTTTGCAGATGGATTAATATTCATAATGGGTAAAGCTTTCGGTTTTCTTTGCAGTTGTTCTTTAGCTTGCTTAATATGGTTCAGGTAAAGGTGAGCATCTCCGAAAGTGTGAATAAAGTCTCCATATTTTAAGTCGCAAACCTGGGCTATCATCATCGTTAAAAGTGAATATGATGCTATATTAAAAGGTACTCCAAGAAAAATGTCAGCGCTTCGTTGATATAACTGGCATGATAACCGTCCATTTGTTATATAAAACTGAAACAAAACATGACAGGGAGGTAAAGCCATTTGATCAATCTGACCAACATTCCAGGAGTTTACAATTAATCTGCGGCTGTGAGGATTATGCTTGATTTGATCAATAAGTTGCGAGATCTGATCAATTGTTTGATGTTCCGATTTCCAGCTTCTCCATTGCGTTCCGTAAACAGGACCAAGATCGCCGTTTTCATCAGCCCACTCATCCCAGATAGTTACTCCATTATCATTCAGATATTTAATATTGGTGTCGCCCTTTAAAAACCATAACAACTCATGAATGATAGAGCGTACATGAAGCTTTTTGGTGG
>PWZB01000123.1 GCA_003567625.1 Bacteroidales bacterium
GACCCTAAAGAGCATCTAAAACATACAGGAAAAGATAACACCGAAATCCTGAAAAACCTCTACAAGCTTAATAAAACAGGTAAAGAAATGACTGTCAGAATCCCTTTGGTAGAAAATATTACAGATACACGTAAGAATATTGAGGGGTTAATAAAAATTATTCATAAACTTGAAAAGCCAGCACCAATTGAGTTGTTGCCTTTTCATAATATCGCAAAAAAGAAATATAAAAGCCTGAATAAAGAATACGTGTTTGATAACACAAATAATTACCCGGTTGAACAAGCACAAGAGATTCAGGAAGTTTTTTTAAAACATTTTGAAAATGTTAGTGTCAGAGAGTAATAACTCCCTCCCGCGTGTGGAGGGGTTCTCCCCTTTAGGGGAGCCAGAGGGGTAAGTGATGGCACACAACCCGTTACTCGTTACCCGTTACCCGTCACTAATTAATTTTAAAAAATTCTTATACATATGAACAACCGCATTAACAAATTAAGAAGCCATAGCCTTGAAACCAGGCCTTTCATATCAGCCGAAAGGGCACTGCTGGTAACCGGTTTTTACAAACAGCATCAGGACGCAGGTTTGCCCACTCCGATAGTAAGGGCTAAAGCATTTGAATATGTTCTTAAAAACAAGGAAATATATATCGGCGCCGGCGAACTTATTGCAGGTGAAAGAGGGCCGAAGCCATTAGCTACTCCTACATATCCTGAAATTTGCCTCCACTCGGTCGAAGATCTTGATACACTTCACTCCCGCCCCAAAGTATCGTTTGATGTTGATGAAGTTACACGCCGGGCATACAGGGATACCATCATACCTTACTGGCAGGGCAAAACCCAACGTGATAAAATATTCTCTTCTGTTAACGATGGATGGAAGCAAGCTTATAACGCTGGCGTATTTACCGAATTCCAGGAGCAAAGGGCTCCCGGTCATACCGTTGCTGGGAAAAGAGTATTTCAAAAAGGCATGTATGATATTGTTGAAGAGATCGGCCAGGTAATTAACAACATCAAGAATAAAAATTTAACTTCCGGTTATGAAGAAAAGCTTGCAGAGCTTGAAGCCATGAAAACCTCTGCCCTGGCTATCGTTGACTACGCCCGCCGGCATGCCGAAACCTTAGAGAAACTGCTTCAAAAGCAGGAAAACAAAAACAATCACGAGCTTGTAAACCTTGCCAACATCTGCCGTAAAGTGCCGGCAAATGCCCCGGAAACTTTTTATGAAGCACTACAGCATTACTGGTTTATCCACCTTGGGGTTATTACCGAGTTAAACCCGTGGGACTCCTTCAGCCCTGGAAGGCTCGACCAGCACCTCTACCCTTTTTACAAAAAGGAAATTGATAACGGCTCTCTCACAAAAGAAAAAGCAAAAGAACTGCTGCAGGCATTCTGGATAAAATTCAACAACCATCCCTCGCCACCAAAAGTAGGCGTAACAGCCAAAGAAAGCAACACTTATACCGATTTCTGCCTTATTAACCTTGGAGGTGTTAAAGAAGACGGCTCATGCGCAGTGAATGAGCTGAGCTATCTGATCCTTGATGTGATTGAAGAAATGAGGCTTCTGCAGCCAAGCTCAATGATACAGGTAAGCAAAAAAAGCACCGACGCTTTTGTAAAAAGAGCTTTAAACATTATTAAAACAGGTTTCGGGCAACCATCGGTATTCAACACTGATGCCATTATACAGGAGCTTCTCGTTCAGGGCAAAACCCTTGAAGATGCACGCAACGGTGGAGCTTCCGGCTGTGTCGAAACCGGCTCTTTTGGCACCGAAGCATACACCCTCTCCGGCTATTTTAACCTGAACAAGGTGCTCGAAACAACTATCAATAAAGGGATAAACCCGGAAACAGGAGAGGTGACAGGAATAGATATGACACAAAAGTCAGAACCCGGTACTATCGAAGAGCTTTATCAAAATTTTGAAAAACAGCTTAAACACTTCATTGATATCAAAATAGTAGGGAACAACATAATTGAAGAGCTATATGCCAAACACCTTCCTGTTCCTTTCCTCTCTCTACTTATTGACGACTGTGTTGCCAATGCAAAAGACTACAATGGTGGTGGCGCACGCTATAACACCAGCTACATACAAGGTGTAGGGCTCGGCTCAATCACGGATAATTTTTCTTCTTTGAACAAATGGGTGTTTGATGAAAAAAAGCTTAACCTCCAAGAGTTTATGGAAGTTTTAAGCCAAAACTTCAACGCAAAAGAAGGATTTCGACATCAAATAATACACGAAACCCCACACTGGGGTAATAATGATGATAATGCAGATACGTTTGCCGTGAAAGTGTTCAATAGTTTTTATACTTCGGTCAACGGCCGCCCATCATACCGTGGCGGTGTTTTTCGCATCAACCTTCTTCCAACCACTTGCCACATTTATTTTGGCGAACGTATTGGTGCTATGCCCGATGGAAGATTGGCCGGAGAGCCGCTAAGCGAAGGCATCAGCCCGGTACAGGGAGCCGACTGTAAAGGGCCGGCAGCAGTGTTGCTTTCAGCGGCAAAAATAGACCACATCAAAACCGGCGGAACACTTCTCAATCAAAAGTTTACCCCGGGTTTTTTCAAAAACGAGGAAGCTTTGCAAAAACTATGTGCTTTAATAAGAACATACTTCAAGCTTGACGGCCACCACATACAGTTCAATGTCGCAGATGCCAAAACCCTTAAAGACGCACAGAAGAATCCCGAAAAACACCGCGACCTTATTGTGCGTGTTGCCGGATATTCAGACTACTTCAACAACCTTGAAGAAGCGCTGCAAAACGAAATCATACGCCGAACAGAACATGAAGGGTGATTAAACCAGTCGTGCCCCGACTTCTTAAGCCGAAGCTCAAAAGTTAAGGTTAAACTAAAATACTATAAACAAAAGTCAGGGTACGACTGAAACACCCAGTCGTACCCCGACTGATTGTATGGTTTGTGGTGTATATTCTTGATTTATTAGCTCTAATATCAAAGTCGGGGCACGACTTAGCATTACTCCTCATCCTCAATATAAAGAAACTTATCACCTGTTTTCTCTATTATCAACTCCAGCCACCAGTCAGGATATCCGGGATGCTCAACGATAGGGTATTTACCCCACTCATTGGTAAGAAACTCACCATCTTCTTCCTTTTTGATGTTGCCGTCGAGGTATTTTACCATCAGGAACCTGAACAACTCTTCCCATCTTTGCACTGTGGAGTTGCCCGCATTTACGGAAAACTCCGTAAGGAAGTCTTTTGCAAGCTCAGGATTTTCATCATACAGGGCAAGGGCGGTTTCGTCAATTGCCGGCACAAGTCGCATAAACTTTTGTTCAAGGCTTGACTGCATCTTTTTAATATCATCGATCATATGGTCATAGCGCAGGTATGCGAAGTTAGCCACCTTGTTGAACACCCAGAAGGCGGCATCTTCAACATACTCAATAATATGCCCGTAGCCTTCGGCGTACAGATCCGGTGCCCGGCGTATGCCGGCATACATTGGAACATACACCGTAGTATTAACATCATCCACACCAAACCAGATTATCCCTCCAATATCACCGGGATAATCCCTGCGCGACTGAGCTACAAAAGAGAAAGCAGTCTGCTGGGTAGCAGTGGCACGCTCATGAATATAAGTTTTTCCGTCAACTTCAAAGGTCAACGGACGCCAGCGGTATGGCTTGCCAAAGGGGCCGGCACCAACATCTTTAGTCATATCATATTCTGTCCCCTGCAAATAATCTCTTTTTAAAGTCATAACATCTTCCAGTGACAATTTTTGGTCGGGTTTAATAAATAACGGCATACGGTTTTCAAGGTCATACCCAAGGGCATAATCCTTATATTTCTCCATGTCACTATTGATCTGCCTGAAAAAGCTCCAAACCCTTATTTCGCAAAAACGTGCGGCACCAAAATTTATCGGGGCATAAGCTTCAGAAAAACTAAACTCGCTGTCTAAACTACCTTCATAGTAATCATGCTCCCTTGCAAAGCTTATAACGTCGTGTGCATACATAACCCGTACATCAGGATTGTGAAGTTTATCAAAGTTTCTGTCAGTAATTGAAATTTTTCCATCTTCAAGAGGAAAAGCTGTAATCCGTGCATGATTTGCATGAGCCGACACGTAACCGTCGGGTATCCGTTTCGCTACCCATACTATGCCTTCGTTTGCATTGTAATGTTTGTTTTTCTCTTCATCAAACTGTAAATCTACACCTTTGCCAATAAGTTCCATATGCCACACCTCATAAGGGTCGGAAATGGAAAAAGATTGCCCCATGCTGTAATATCCATACTTATTGGCTAATTCAACAATAGCCTTAATAGCATCTCTTGCAGTGGGTGCACGCATAAGGGCTGAATGGATAAGTGTAGTATAATCTATACCACCTAAAGTATCAACCAGCTCAGCCCTGCCGCTAAATGTAGACTCTCCAATTGCAACCTGTTTCTCATTAATATAACCTACTACCGTATATGTACTCTCGGGATATGGGATCCTCCCTATTGGCTCATGAGTCCAACGATGAAACACATCATAATATGAGCCGGGCTCTTTGAGGCCACCCTCAAAATAATAGAGCTCGCCATAACGAATATGCGAGTCGGCTGCGTATGTTATCATAGACGACCCGTCAACGGAAGCACCGGGCGTAACAAGAAAGCTTGTACATGCCAGCGCAGGAGAAGAAAATAATAACAGTAAGATAATTACCAGATTGTTCTTTATTTTATTCATAAATAATGATTTAAAGTTTATAAAATTCTTATGAAGGCAAACCTAAGAATTTTTTTTATTTGTTCTAATGCCTAATTTGTTAATTTTGAATTAATATTATTAAACAACAAATCTCAAAAGACAAATTTCAAATAAATAACAATAACCAAAATTCAAAATCTCAAACACTGAAGCTTTTTACGTTTTACTTGTATTTTAAATATTGTAATTTGGATATTATTTGTTTTTTGTAATTTGACATTTGAGTTTTTTTGATCTTTTATTTATAAAGTTGAAACAACTCTTCTGTTTCTAATAAAATTTTTAAGTCATGTTCAAAAAAACCACATTAATCGTTGTATTAGCAACTCTATTGGTTGTTAATGCTTTCGGAAGCAACAACAAGTTTTTCAGGCAGCCGTCCACCAACGGTGGGCAAATTACTTTTGCATATGC
>PWZB01000172.1 GCA_003567625.1 Bacteroidales bacterium
AAGCCGTCAGACAAGGTCTTTCCGCTATCGGAAAAGAAATAGGCGACAAGGTAGTTATCAGGGGTGCCGCCTCAACGGGATCGGGCAGGTACCTCACCGGCGATTTTATAGGTGCCGACATAGTTAAGAATGAAATTACAGCTCATGCCAGGGGCGCTTTAAACATAGACCGTGATGTTGATACAATTTTTGAGATCGGAGGACAGGATTCGAAATATATCTCACTGAGAAACGGTAAGGTAGTCGATTTTACGATGAATAAAGTCTGCGCTGCGGGTACCGGTTCATTCCTTGAGGAGCAGGCAGAAAAGCTTGGAATAAATATAAAGGAGGAGTTCGGACAGCTTGCACTAGCTTCAAAAAGCCCGGCAGCACTTGGCGAAAGATGTACTGTTTTCATGGAGTCAAGCCTAAACCATATTCAACAACTTGGCACAACCAAGGAAGACCTTGTGGCAGGGCTGAGCTATTCGATAGTTCTGAACTATCTTACTACCGTGGTGGAAGACAGGAAAGTGGGTGATGTAATTTTTTTCCAGGGAGGAACGGCCTTTAACCGCGGGATGAAAGCTGCTTTTGAAAAGATTTGCGGAAAAAAAGTTGTTGTGCCACCGCATCATGATGTACTTGGAGCCGTAGGTGCTGCTCTCCTGGCAAAAGAAAACAAAACAAGCGGTAAGTCAAGCTTCAAAGGTTTTAACCTTGCTGACCGCAATTTTGCTGTTGATTCGTTTGAGTGTAACGATTGTTCAAACAATTGTGAAATCAGGACGGTATCTATTGAAGGAGAAAAGCAGCTGAAATATGGTAGCCGTTGTGGCAAGTTTGATGAGGAACGCAGGCCATCTCTCGGCAAATCACTCCCCCGGCTGTTTGATGAAAGAGAAAAAATGCTTCTTTCTACGTATGAATATCCCGGCAAGATATCCGAAGACAGACCTGTAATCGGCATTCCACGCACTTTGCTGTTTTTTGACATGTATCCTTTCTGGAAAGCATTTTTTACGGAATTAGGGTTTAAGGTAGTGACATCGCCGCCAACCGGGAGGTCTTTGATAAGCAGGGGTTGTGAAGCTGTTGTTGAGGAAATGTGTTTCCCGGTCAAAGTAGGCTTTGGGCATGTCATTGAATTGCTCGAAAAAAAGGTTGATTACTTGTTTTTGCCAAGTGTCATCAATGCGCAACCCCTTTTCAGGGAAGCCGCTCATTCCTGCCTTTGCCCACTTGTGCAAGGATTTCCATACATGGCCAAAGCTGCCATTGGATTTGACAATTACCGGTCAAAAGTGCTTATTCCTGTTTTCCATTTCGGGTTCGGTAAAAAGCATGTTCAAAGCGAACTGAAAAGTTTCGCACACAGCCTGGGTTATAACAAAAGAAAAACCGAAAAAGCAATAACAACTGCTTTCAAAAACCTTGAATATTTTAAAGAATCCCTTAAAAAACGAGGGCAGGAAATACTGAACTCTTTGCCTGAAGGCTCTCCGTCGGTAGTTATAGTCAGCCGGCCTTACAACGGATGCGACCCGGGCCTTAACCTCCAAATACCGGATAAACTAAGGGATCTAAACGTCCTGGCTATACCTGTTGATTTCCTGCCATTACAGGACAATTCATTTAAAAATTTTCCAAACATGTACTGGCGGAACGGGCAAAGGATACTATCATCTGCACAGCTTATTGCCGGGAATCCAAAACTTAATGCTGTTTACATAACCAATTTTGCATGCGGCCCCGACTCATTCATAATGAAATATTTTAATAAAATTATGAAAGACAAGCATTACCTTACGCTAGAACTCGATGAACATAGCGGTGATGCAGGAGTTATTACACGCCTCGAAGCTTTCGTTGACAGTCTTGAAACATCCGGAGGCAAGACTTTCTATATACCGGAAAAATTGATATCAGAAAAAGTATTCACCAATCATCGCAAGATCTATATCCCCTATATGGATGACCATGGTTATGGTGTAGCTGCTGCCATGCGACATTACGGCATTGAAGCGGAACATTTGCCGCTGTCTGATGAATATAGCCTTGAACTTGCAAAAAAGTTCACCACAGGAAACGAATGTTATCCTTTTCTTATAACTACCGGCGACATTTTAAGAAAGGCTTTTTCCAAGGATTTCGAGCCCGGAAAAGCAAGTTTTTTTATGCCTACCGCCAATGGCCCATGCCGGTTTGGTCAATATTGTCACTCACACCAGCACGTGTTGGAAGAAGCCGGTATGGGCGAGGCTCAAATGACATTGCTTGACCAAAATATCAATTATGAAAATGACCTGAAAAAACTGGGCACAGGTTTCCGGATACTGGCATGGCAGTCTGTAGTTGTAACCGATAACCTGAAAAAGCTTCTTTACCATACAAGGCCTTATGAAGTTAATAAAGGTGAAACAGACAAAGTTTATAAAAAATGTTTGGATTACCTAGACAAAACCGTTGAAAACACAGGGTCGGTAGGCGACTCCGTTCAACATGCGATCAATCAGTTCAAATCAATAAAAGTTGACAGGTCGGTGAAAAAGCCGGTTATTGGAATAATTGGAGAAATATTTGTCAGATCAAATGATTTTACCAACAACAATATCATCCGTCGTATAGAAGACCTTGGGGGGGAGGTAATTGTACCCACATTGCAGGAATGGGTTTTATATACCGACTGGGAAAGAAAAATTGATCTGAAGCGGGTGGGGCAATATAAAAGCTATTTCACCGAATTAATTAAATCTTTTGTTCAGAAATATTATTCACGTAAAAGTTCAAAACCCTTTACGGGAATGATTGAACATTTTTTATATGAAACTCATACGGAGGAATTAATAGAACTGTCAAAGCCATACCTGACCGAACATTTGAAAGGAGAAGTCACTCTTAGTATGGCAAGGGCAGAAGAATATGCCATTCATAAACTTAACGGTGTTGCAAACCTTACACCGTTTCATTGCATGCCTGGCTCAATAACCAATACATTGTTGTTTAAGTTTACAAAAAAATACCCCCATGTACCGGTTCTGAAAATGGTATATGACGGAACTAAACAATCAGGGGAAGAAACAAAACTGGAAGCCTTTATGTTTCAGGCTAAACAGGTTATGGAATCAGCCAAAGATTAATGTTTATAATAAACCACAAACGGTGAGTTTAACAAAAACCATTCTTTTTTAACATTATTTTAATTTGCTAATAACGACAACTATTTTATGCAATCTATATCTGCCTGGCTGTTTTTAGGCATTATCATTCTTTCATGGAAATTGTTAATCAATGTTTTTGAATTACAATTCATAAAACCCGCTTTGGAAATTCAACCCTTAAGCATAAATGAAGGTAAATTAAACGTGGATCGCAAAATTTGGATAGAAGTATTAACGATAGTTTTGTTAACCAGAAATCAAACACAGGAAAAGCAGCAGCAACTGAAAACAGCAATACTTTCATGTTACTACCATTATAATCGTACAAAAATTTTTTTAAGCTTAACACGTAATAATTCTAATATATTTTGTTTACATTTACACACTGTTTTGATTTAATAAAAAGTTTATTTTAAAAACAAGCACAAGGCACTTGTAGTGTTAACCCGTTTATAAACTTACAAAACTAAACAACACCAAAACAAAATAAGAAAATGGCAAAAAAAATAATTTATCTATCAGGCTCAACTGCGGTATCACCAAAAAAGAAAAACTTTTACAAAATATTTGGAGTTTTATTAGTTTTTTTCAGCGGTTACCAAATATATAATTACATTATCGAACAAACATTTTCCCGGTTCAATACGGAAGTTTTGCTTGTATTTGTTTCCGATATAAATTTCCTGAATGCGGTTATTCTTTTTTGTATAGCTGTGGGGCTGCTTTTCACAGGTTTCCAGTTGATAGGTCGTAAGACAGATCAATATATAAAGTTTGAAAAAAACAAGATTATTTACAAGCCATCATTTCTAAAGGATTCAAAATCAGTAAATATAGACGAGCTGAAGGAAATAGTTTATTCGCCTACCTGGATTTTATGCATATCCGATAAGGAAAAGTTTATGATAGACCTGAGTTGGGTTTCATCTCATATTGCTTCACGGGTTAAAAAAACAATAAAAGAGATTTCTGCCGAAAAACAAATAAACATGAAAGGACAATAAAGGTTGCAGGTATCTTTAAATGATCCGGATATATCTCTCAATTTTTTTGACACATCCATTTTCATCTATTTCAGGCATTATTTGCGGGAGTTCTGTTTCATCTATTCTTTTTAATAACCGGGTATCTGTCAGCTCTTTTTATTCTCCCGTCAGAAAGTATTCTTAACGGAGTTTCGGGAAAATCGTTAATTTTAAGTCTTTGCAAAGATCTGACAGTTCTTCCGGGTGCCCCTTCATCCGGTAATACCCCCTCTGGATTACCGAACGTAACATCAGCATTCTTCAAAATATCTTTGACAGGTTCCGGCAAATGACCCCCATCATTGGCCGGAAGATAAGATGTGTTAGGATAATTGGTACCCATAATGATATCACCTACCCCGATAACAGAAATCATCCCCGGATTATCACTTTTATTATTATTGGCGGAAATTTCGTTATCTATACTCGTGTTTCCGTCAAAATTAATAAATACATGAAAGAATGTGATTAATAAGATTATTCTTATAGAATTCTACATCTTTTTATATAATTGCTTCACTAGTGTAATTGCTTTATTTAAAGGTATTAGATTATTAAAAAATTATTACATCTGTTATATTTTTCAGCATGCAAATGGCATAGTATTTTTGATCTTTCAGCCCCGATTAACTACATGACCAAGAGACCCTGTGATTATACAAAGTTTCTCTTCTTTTAAAATTTTCTCTTACCATCATCAGAAAAATACAGATTTTTATCTATATATTTGCCCGAAGATTTAAGGACATTTTGGTGCTTAAAGTCGTTAACCCTGAAAAACAGGGCAGACATTTTTATCATTAATTGCTTTTTTTTAGATACTAATGCTAACACATTATGGTTATGGAAAAGAATATGGAATCTGTTTTTTCTAAGTTTACCGGGCAGCGCCATGAATTAATTCAAATACTTCAAAAGATTCAGGAAGAATTTGGTTATCTTTCTGATGAGCAAATTGCCAA
>PWZB01000102.1 GCA_003567625.1 Bacteroidales bacterium
CAAAAAAAAATTTTAAACAAACAGGTTTTCAAGTTAAAAACAAGGATATTTTTGTTTTGGTTAATTTTGCCTTAAATATTATTTCCTGCGGGTTTCAAGGTTATTTTTATTATCAGGAAAGTTTATTCTTATAATCCTCATAACCAAACTCTCTAAGCAGTCTGAACTTTCCGTTTTTCCATATACCTATTGACGGATGTTTGACACCGTTGAAAAACGTTGTTTTCACCATAGTATAATGCATCATATCTTCAAAGACAATTCTCTCGCCTGTTTTCAGAGGTATTTCAAAAGCATAATCGCCCATACCCATATAGTCGCCAGCCAGGCATGAATTTCCTCCCATTCTGTAAACATGTTCCTTTTTATTACCTGAGGGTTCAAAAGCACCAATTATCTTCGGCTTATAAGGCATCTCCAGGCAGTCGGGCATATGTGCGGCAAAACTTACATCCAACATTGCTGTTTTGACTTGTTTGTTTTCAATTATGTCTGTTATTGTGGCAGCCAGATAGCCCGTTTGCCAGCCGATAGCTCCTCCCGGCTCTAAGATCACCTGGTTAAGGTTAGGATAACGGCCTTTAAAAACCTTCAGCAAATTAATAAGGTGCTTAACATCATATCCATCACGAGTTATAAGATGCCCACCCCCCATGTTTAACCATTTTACTTGTCTGATAAGATGCGAAAAACTCTTCTCGGTCTCCAAAAGTGTCCGTTCAAGAGCATAGCTGTCATTTTCACACAGTACATGAAAGAGCAAACCCTCAATGCCCGGCGGCAAAGTATTATTAAGCTGACCGGCCGTAACGCCAAGCCTCGAATCAGGTTGTGCCGGGTTATATATGTCGGCCTTTACTTCGGAATACTCCGGGTTCACCCTTAAACCAAAGCTAATATCATGACCGTAATCATGAACCTGTTCACGTAACCGCTTATATTGACTTAAAGAGTTAAAAGTTATATGTGAGCTATAATTTACAATATCCTTAATCTCTTCTTCAATAAAAACCGGACAATAAGTATGAGCCTTGACGCCCATCTTCTCATAGATAAGCCGTGCCTCATTAAGGGAACTTGCCGCCGCACCGCTAAGATAGCTTCCAATCAACGGAAAAACATCCCAGAAAGCAAAACCTTTCAATGCACATATTATCTTAACACCGGCTTCTTTTTGTACGAGATTAAGAATATCCAGATTGATCCTAAGCAACTCTTCATGTAAAACAAAACTTGGTGATGTAACCTTTGTAAAATCAACTTTCATGTTTTTCTTGTATTTTGCTTATAGCCATTATTTTAACAGAGCTCGGCTGATACTGATTGTACAAATAATCACTGCTAACAAATCCGTGTTAATCAGTTCTATTGTTTATTTTTCAACAGGTAGCGGTTTATCCACCTGTTCATGCCAAGGCAAGCCATATTTGGGCAGTTTTTCCATGAACGGGTCGGGATCAAACTGTTCAACGTTAAAAACGCCCGCACCTTTCCATTTTCCCGCAAGCATCATCATTGCACCGATCATTGCCGGAACGCCCGTTGTGTACGACACAGCCTGTGCATTTGCATCCCGGAAAGCCTCTTCATGGTCACAATTATTCCAAACATAATATGTTCGTCGCTTGCCATCTTTTACTCCTCTTACCTGGCATCCGATAGAAGTCTGCCCCTTATATCCCTGCCCCAGGCTTGAGGGGTCAGGCAATACCGCTTTCAAAAACTCAAGGGGCACGATGTCAGTTCCCTTAAAATTTACAGGTTTGATGCTTGTCAAGCCAACCTCCTGCAAAACATTAAGAGCGGTGATATACCTTTCACCGAAAGTCATCCAGAAGCGTGCACGCTTTAGGGTTGGAAAATGCTTGACCAATGATTCAAGCTCTTCATGATACAAGAGATATGATTCTTTCTTCCCAATTCCAGGATATTCAATAGGTTTTTGAATTCCCAGGGGCCGGGTTTCGATCCATTTGCCGTTTTCCCAGTATTTTCCCTTTTGTGTGATCTCCCGGATATTTATCTCAGGATTGAAGTTAGTGGCAAAATATTTTCCATGATCGCCGGCGTTACAATCCACGATATCAAGATAATGTATCTCATCGAAATAATGTTTAGCTGCATAGGCCGTAAACACTCCCGTAACACCAGGATCGAAACCGCAACCAAGAACCGCTGTAATACCGGCTTCTTTATACCTGTCATGATATGCCCACTGCCATTTGTATTCAAACTTTGCCTCATCCATGGGCTCATAATTGGCTGTATCAAGATAGTGAGTTTTGGTTTTAAGACAGGCTTCCATTATCGTCAGGTCCTGATAAGGTAATGCTACATTGATAACCATTTCAGGTTTAAACTTTTCGATCAGAGCAACCAGCTCATCAACATTATCCGCGTCTACTTTTGCAGTCCTGACGCGATCACCGCCAATCCCGGCAGCTATTTTATCACATTTTTCCACTGTGCGGCTTGCCAGCATAATATCGCTGAACACTTCAGGTACCGATGCACACTTGCGTGTAACAACATTACCTACGCCGCCCGCACCAATAATCAACACTTTGCTCATAATTATTTCAATTATTTGGTTTTACGTATCAAAAATACATAAAAATTAGTGGAATGAATTAAAATGTTGAATGATATGGAGAAGTTATGCCAAGCTGATAACTGCTTTACTTGCTAAACATAATTTAACCGCTATGCGGCTTTTGGTTGTTTTTGGCAGCTTTGCAATTTAATCAAAATAACGTGGCTAATGGCCTGAATATTATGAATTAGCTGATAAGATCGAAATGGTCGAAAAGCAAGAGAGAGACTCGCCAACAGGCGCGTCTCTCCGGTGCTCTCTCGGCTTTCAGGTGCCTCTCCAATCCCGAAAGGATTAAACAATATAATACTCGCTCAACCTTTCAGGTTGATCAGAATATGCGTATACCTTTTTCCCGGTAAAACACAAAAACTTACCGCTCCCTCAAATAATCAAACCGATAAACATGCCATAGCCCCGGAGCATCAGGGCCACCATGTGAAGCTTTACAGCCGGTTTGAACGGCATAGCGGTCTTCGTGTTGTTGAGCTTGTTGTTTTGTGGGGTATGAATTCAAAATCCGCCAGTTAGATAAACCGACTACTTTGTTTTCCCACTCAGCCCGACGCTCTTCAGGGCGAGTGGTGATACCTACTCTGCATGGCATAAGTGAAAAATTTTAGTTAAACAAAATAATCGTAAACGTATTTATTTTTTACATATCCACATTTATGTACAGTTAGATTTTAATATTGCATACAGTATAATTGTAGTTTTTCCTTAACATCAATCTCTATCACAACCTATGCTTTCGAAAAGCCGATATTGTTTGATAATATCCATAAGCAACAAAAATACGTGCCAACCCATCTACGACATAGGCTCCCTCAATTATATCATACGAATGTGCAGGATTTAAAAATTGCAAAAACTGTCCCCATGAGAAGCATGTACTGACAAAAATTAAATAAAGAAAATAAAAAAATGCCCCAACCCCCACCGTAAACAAAACACCCTGCATCCAATTTAAACCATAGTTATTAGATATCCAATTTAATGAAAGCATTATTTTTTCCGGAATGTATTTATACCACTTTTCTTGTAAAAGCTCTTTCCAAAATGCTTTCATTTCTTTTTGGTGGAAAACAAGAGCATCTATTCTATTATTACTTTTTAAAAATTCGTGTTTAAAAATTCTAAAAGATTCACGGCTGGCATTTAGTATTTCAACCCCATGAACAAAGCAGTGTTTTGCAAAATATGCTCCAGAAAAATCAGTGTATTTACCCAAAAACTTTGTTTCTATAAAATCAACTTGATCTAAGAACTTAACTGTATTAAAATTCACAACGCTAAAAAATTTCGCTTCCAAAAAAATAGCATCGTAATTAAATTTAGCTGAAAAAAAATTGGTGGTGCTGTTAACTGAGAAATATGCTTGAAAAAAACTAGCATAACCAGAAAAATGTGCTGCAAAAAAACTAGCATCACCAAAAAAGTTTGTTTTTGTATAATCAACATTACTAGAAAAATGGGAATTACTAAAATTAGCAGCATAAAAAAAACTCGATTCTGAAAATTGAGCATATTTAACAAAATGTGCTTCTAAAAAATTGCCAATTTTAGAGAATTGTGCAAATTCGAAGCTGACATTGCTCTTAAATTCTGTTTCTCCAAAATCAGCATTGCCTTTAAATTGAGTTTCATTAAAAAAGGCTTTACTTACAAATTGTGATTTTCGGAAATTAGCTAGTTTTAAAAAAATAATATTTTGAAAAAACACTTCACCAACAAATTTAGTTTTTCGGAAAACAGCATCACCTATAAATTCCACACCACCAAAATAAGCAACATCCGAAAATCGTGAATTTTGAAATTCAGTCATATTATGAAATTTTACTGCTGGAAAAAAAGCATTACTATGATAAATTGTTTCTTTAAAATTATGTGAAGCCTAAAAACTCAGTTTGTTCAAAGTGAACATCTTTTTCAAAAACAGCTTTTTCAAAAGACACATCATCAAATTTATTCTCAATTAGCACCTTAGAGAAATTTATTTCACATTTAAAAACAGCATCGGTAAAATCAAAGCTGTTTTTACCTTTCTCAATTCTGAATTTCTCAATATCCTCAGGCTTTCGGATAATTTTCTCTTTTTCTTTCATGATTTGATGAACTTATAAGATAGAAGCTTTTTAAGTTGATTTAACTTTTCTCCTCCTTTTCTTCCTCTCCGTCGCAAACAGCCCTGCGGTAAATTTTTCGTAAAGTTCGAATAAAAATTCTATTCTGTTTGTTTCGCTGGTAAATGGTTGTGGTCGATATGCCCTGTCAACGGCTTTGTCTAATGCCTGATGTGCCTTTACAAGTTTGGGGGGCATGGCTATAGGATCGTACAAGTCAGAAAGGCTGCTGCCATCAAATTCAGCCCTTACATCCAAAACTTTTTTTACTGCACTTTCAATTGCTGACATCTGCCTTTCTGTTGGATTTTCAGGCCACGGATAATTGTTGTAAACCAATTCATTTGAATATCGAAAATCACTTTTAATACGACCACATATATAATTTAC
>PWZB01000057.1 GCA_003567625.1 Bacteroidales bacterium
GCAGTCAAAAAAAGTTAAAAGACCGGTCCGGTAGTTCAGTTGGTTAGAATGCCTGCCTGTCACGCAGGAGGTCGCGAGTTCGAGTCTCGTCCGGACCGCAAGGGTGAAACGCAATTGGCTTTTATTGAGGTAGTTGCGTTTTTGTTTTGTATGTTTATAAAAACGAAAACCGTATCATCTTTAAAATACTGTTATGATTTTATGAAGTTCTGTGAAGGTTATAATAATTATAATTTAATACCGACAATTAATACATCATCAGTTTGTTCATTATCATTTTTCCATTCATTGAATGTTATATCCAGAATTTTGTATTGCTGGTTCATAGGCCTGGAATGTATTTTAAGCAATAAATTCTTAAACTTTCGGGTAGTAAAGCGCTTATTTGTAATACCATTCAACTGGTCTGAGTATCCATCGCTAAATAAGTAAAAACTGTCACCTTTTAACAGCTTGAAGGAATATGTATTAAAACTTTTTTCTTTTTTGGATTTGGCAATAGTTTGTTTATCACCAATTAATTCATAGAACACTTTATCTTTAAAAGGTTTTTTAATAACATTATCTGAAGCAATATCTCTAACAGTTTTTTCATTGTTGTTTCGAATGAGATACATCGGGCTATATGCTCCTGAATATTGGGCATTCATTCTTTTTTTGTCAATTGCAATAATTCCGGCATTAATTCCTTCATTAGCTTTAGAAGGCAGGTTTTCTTGATTTAATGAGCTAATTACTTCTTGTTTCAGAGTATTCAATATATCGGAAGTTTGCTTAATATTTTTTCTGCGTGTTATTTCATTAAGGAAAGCTATTCCCAGCATACTCATGAATGCCCCGGGAACTCCATGCCCGGTACAATCTGCAACAACAATATAAATCTTATCATCTATTTCTTTGATCCAATAAAAGTCACCGCTAACTATTTCACTGGGTTTGTAAAATATTAAATGCTCGGCAAATACAGATGAAAGCAACTTTTCGGAGGGAAGTAATGCCGTTTGTATTAATTTGGCATAATTAATACTATCAGTTATCCTTTGATGACTTTTTTCAAGTAATGTATTTTGTTGCAGAACAAATTCATGTTGAGTCTTAATTTGATCCCTTTGTGATATGATTTCCTCATTTTTTTGGTTGATCTCAGAATTGCTTAATTCAAGTTTTCTGTTAACTGTTTTTTTACCAATAAAAAGTTTTAAGACGATAAGCGAAAAAACAGAGACCATGACAAGCCCTGCCAGGATCGAATAGATCACCCATCGTTGTCTTTCTGTTTCTGCTTTTTGACTTTCGAGCTTCAAATTTGTTATATCCATTAGTTGAACAAATTCAATACTGTCGGTAATGGCTTTTTTCTCATATTGATACTTATAATATTGTTCCTGGATACGGTTTCGAATATCCATATTAACAATACTGTCTTTGATTTCTACGTATTCTTCGTAGTATTGCAGGGCTTTGTCAAAATCGCCATATGTCCTGTAAATCCGGCTAAGTAATCTTGCAGAGGATTGAATATTGGAAAGCCCGCCGGTTTCTTTTGCAAAATCATACGATTGTTGTGCGTATTGGTATGATCTGTTATAATCCTTTTTTATGAAATAGATATTCCCTGCTTTTGAACTGCTTAATGAAATTCCTTGTTTGTCACCGATTTCTTTATATATTTCAATACTGTTAAGATAATATTCCAAAGCCGCATCAAGATCTCCCGACTTTTGATGAAATTTTCCGACCCCGATAATTGCTAAAGCTATACCATGCTTATCTCCGATATCGCGATATATCGATAAGCATTTATTGCAATAATGATTCGCATTTTGCATGTCATCAATAAGAAGATAAATGGTGCAAATTTTTTCGAGTGTATGTGCTTCTTCCTGGACATCGTTCATTTCTTTTGCGATTTTCAGGCTATTTAGAAAATACTCAAGGGCTTTATCATAATCGTTTTGTTTACGATAAGCATCACCAAGGTTATTTAAAGGCAAAACAATTTCTGGCAGGCCTTTAATAGTTTCAAACACCTTCAGGCTCTTCTCATAATAATCAACCGCCCTGAGAATATCTCCACTGTTATCATATATCAAACCGATGTTATTCATAGTCAGGGCATAAGAGAGATGAATGTTGCCGAGCCTCTCATGAATTTCGATACTTTGATAATAATAATCCAGGGCACTGTCAAAATCTCCTTTCAGATAATAAACTATTCCAATATTATTTAATTGGTTAGCTATCTTTATTTCATTATCCAGCTCTTCATAAATTTTCAGGCTTTCCGAATAATATTGCAGAGCAGTGTCAAGTTTACCGAGAAAATCATACATAACGCCGGCAAAATTTAGTGATAAGGCGATGCCATCCTTATTATCAATTTCACGAAACAGCTTCAAAGATTTCAAAAACATTTTCAAACCATCCTGGAGAAGCCCCTGTCTATCTTTTACTTCACCAATCCTGTAATAAGAATAAGCCAGGCCATATTTATAATCAATTTTTTCGGACAATTTTTTGCTTTTGTTCAATGTTTTAATGGCTTGCCGGTGATTGCCCTGTTTTCTGTATAAGCTTCCCTGGTGTAACAGGATCTGGACTTTTTGTTTAATAATTTCGTTCTCAATTCGAAAAGACATTTTTTTATCGGCAAGCAGCAATTCGCATTTCGTTAATGCCTCATCAAGGATTATATAAGCAGAATCTAACATGTTTTTTTTATCCAGGTATTCAGCCAATTCTATTTGTGCACTTATCCCGGCAGTATCATGCCGGGCGTTTTTGATTGCATTTTTAATGATGTCAATATTTGTTGCTTTAATATTGGCAATGTTTATAAATGAGGACAAAACAAGCATTAAGATGAAAAAATTTTTACCTGTATATGCTTTCACTGGTTTGAGTATTTAAAAAACTTATTTATGACATCATTGAAATCTTCCTCTTTAAAAGGTTTTGTAATGTAGTCGTCCATACCGAGATTTATGTATTTTCTATAATCTCCTTCAAAAGCATTTGCGCTTAAACCTATAATAGGGGGAAGGTTTTTATATTTGGCTTTCAGCGTTTGGGTGGCTTTAATGCCATCCATCACGGGCATCTGTAAATCCATAAGTATCAAATCAAAATCACCTTCCGCGTATTTTTTAATAGCATCCTTGCCATTATTTGCAAGTATTACTTCATGCCCCATTGATTTAAGCATAAGGCTGATTACTTTTTGATTGACAAATTTATCTTCTGCAAAAAGTATCTTTAAGTTTTTTATTGTATCAAATGGCTCATCTCTTTTGACTATGGCCGGAATATCTTCATTGTTGACAATGTTTGCTTTAAAGGTAAACCAAAAGGTGCTTCCGCTTTTATATTCACTATAAAAGCCAATTTCTCCACCATGCATTTCCACTAATTTTTTACAGATTGAAAGCCCCAACCCCGTACCATCATAATCTCTTGTATCTATTTCGTCAATTTGTGCAAAAGGAACAAATACCTGGTCATGCTTTTCGGGCCTGATACCTTGCCCGGTATCACTAACTTCTATTTTAATCATGGTATCTTTTGATAAATGATCAGAAGAAACATGTTTTACTTTTAATTCTATTTTCCCTGCCTTGGTGAACTTTACCGAATTAGATATCAGGTTATTGATAACTTGCATAATACGGTTTTTATCAGCTTTAATATATAGGGGTACCTCGCGTTCAACAACCATTTCAAATGAAATATTTTTATCACATATACTGCTGAATAGTTGTTTTGCATTTATCAGAAGTGCTTGAACCTGAAATATCTTATTATCTAATTTTACCTTGCCTGCTTCAATCTTCGAATAATCAAGCACCTGGTTTATTATTTCATGAAGGTTTTCGCTTGATTGCTTTAATGTATTTACATAATCAAGCTGTAGATTATCAAGATTTGTCTTTTTTAATAGTTCAATCATACCAATAAGCCCGGTAAGCGGTGTTCTTACTTCATGGCTCATATTGGCAAGAAAATTTTGCTTGAATTCAACTGATTTTTTTGCCAGTTCAACCTGTTCTCTTAATTTTTCGGCTTCTTTTGCATCAAGTTGAGTGTTAAGATGGTAGTTCTTGCGATTGTATAATTCTAGGTTATATGCTGCAAGCATGCCAAATAAGTTCAATGCAAAATAGAAGAAATTATATGTAAGTACCTCATTAAAGGAAACATTTGCAAAAAATAATATCCCGGCATTAAATAGTAAAAATGTAATCCAACCGGCAATTGTAGCAAAAATAAAACGTAACCTGAATACAAAATAACCCGCCGAATATATCAATATTAAACCTGTATAATAAGCAGGGTTTTCAGGCATTAACACAATTAACACTATTTTTCCGGCAGCAGCTAAAACAAATGCTATGCTAATAAGCCATTGCCATATGTTGAAAAATATCCTGGTAAATGATAATATTAAGATCAAGCAAAGTGCCGGAATAATAATTCCGAAATGAATAATATTGGAAAGGATCCTGTATTCAAAAGTTGAAATATTCTCAAGATATCCGAACAGGAAATAAATTCCAATTGCCAGGAGTAAAGCAAATCTGAAAACAAAAACAGATTCTTTAAAATATTTTTTTTTGTATTCTTTTTCCTGGTCCCTGGAAAAAGAGAGGGTTAAGGGGTTATATTTCATCTTATATAACATGCCAGATAATGCAAAGTTGCCGGGTAAGCCAGTAAAAGCTGCGCTAACGAGCTGTTATCTTTGCTTTTTTTAATATTAACAAGACAAAGATAATTTTTTTTTAATTATCGGATTAAATGTTTCATCTATTAGGTATTATTGCGGTGCATTTTAAATAAATATGTGAGACATCAAGGGTTTTAACGTTTTTTGATTTTTTTTTGAATAAGATATGCAGGCAGGGTGGGGTATTTTTATTCTTTCACGTCATTTTTTTGTAACAATTTCGGCATAATGGTCTGTAGCTCTCAGTTTCTCCGAGTACGATAAGGCTTTCATCTTTTATTGTACGATGCGAGAATTGTGCCAGGTCGCCACATTTTACGCATATAGCATGTACTTTGGTAA
>PWZB01000048.1 GCA_003567625.1 Bacteroidales bacterium
GAAGCAGTAATAATTAACAATGATAGTAATATAACTCTTTTCACGATAAATGAATTTTTAGTTTATAAATTAGGTTTATTTATTTGTCATTAGTCATTTGTCATTAGTCATTTGTCATTTGTCATTGGTCGGTTACCGGTTATCTCACATCACATACCATGCCAAATCACTAAAAACCATGGTCCAGTCTTCTTGCAATCCCTTCTTCTTCCATTTCCCGTCTCAGGTCGTCATACATGACCTGCACATAAACACCAACTTTATAATAGTTTCTTTCTATACGCAACCGGTCTTGACCCGAGGGTGGTCCTTCTGTTGATAAAGTGATAAACCTGAGATATCTACCGCCAATTTTGAAGAACTCTTCAAAATAGTCGGCATGTTTTTCGTGAGCATTGCGGTCTGTAACAATTGCCGGTGTTCTTCCGACGCCAGGTCCGGCGGGAATACCATGGAAAATACATGCTGCTACCGCATTTCTTTTGGCTATCTGCATGGCATCTTCAACACTAGGGCCATAGCCCCAAACTTTTACCGCTTTTGTTCCATTCTGACCAACACCCGCGGGCTGTATCTCATAATTATAGCTGCTGCTGTATAATATTTTGCGCTCCCTTGGGCCCAATTCCCGCTGCGAGGAGCAGGAGCTTATCAGTAAAGCAGCGCCTGCCAGTAATAAAATAGTTATTCTTGCCATAGTTTTATAAATTTTGATTAGTAAAATTGAATCTGCTATAAAAAGTCAAAAGACATTTGCGGGAAAACACTTCTTAGAGTGTACCCAAAATTAATATAGTAAATTTCAAAACTTAAATCTAAGTCCTGTAAACAGTGCAACACCTTCTCTGCCTGCAAAATAATATGTATATTTATTATCTAATATATCATCTTCATCAAATGCATAACCCAAAATGGCATAGTAATTACCTCCTGCGACAATTTGCATAAAATATGTGATATTTAAAGCCAGGTCAGCTCCGCCTTTCAAAAAATGTGTCGAAATCTGGTCATAAGGTTCAAATCCATCGTTTGTTGCCTGTTCCTGTCCGTAGGCAACGTATGGTCTGAACTCGAAGTTCCTGAAGAAATGAAACCCTTTAGCCAGTCCGACATCCCACCTGAAGAATGATACATTTTCATCCAATTCGATATCCGGATCCGGAAAATCGGGATATTTTTTGCTGTTAATGCCTATATTTCCGGTCAAATAAAAAGCTCTGATACCCAACATCCTGCCGGCACTATAATTGAGCCCCAGTGTGCCGCCGCCTATTTCACCTAAGCTGGCACCCAGTTCCAACTCAATTCCGTAATCATTTCTTTGTTGTAATACATATCCTTCTCTAAGCCTTCTTCCTGCGACCTGGTAAAACCGGCTGGGTTCCATATCTCCGGTAGCTATCTTGCGGTTGTCGGTAATATCGGAGGTAGCCCTGATAACTCCTCTTCTTGTTTCTGTGATGTCTTGAGTTTTGGGGTTATAACGGTGTTCGTAGACAAAAAACCGCTGATCAACTTTTAATCCTTCTTTTTTGCCTATTTTAGCTTCAAGGGGTCTTTCAGAATAGAGTGGCGTTATAACTCTGAAATCCTCATAATCTCTTTCGAGTTCAAACAAGACATTGTCGTATGCTCTTTGTACAAGGTCTGCGAATAACTCTTCGGTTGACTTTCGGGGGGTTATTTGTCCCAGGAAAGTATGTTCTTTATAATTGGTAGATGATGCATTTGTACTTATTTGTGTGACAAACTTCAAAGGGGGATCCAGTGTTTCGAAAAGCTCACGTTTCCTTTGGGCTTCTTCTTCCGTATCATCCTCCAGAACCCATGATTCAAATATAAATTCTTTGTCTTTCTCCGAGAGGTTGACCCTGAACAATGAAGCCACAACCCTGCATCTATAACCTTCATAGGTATCAGTGTTAATGCGGTCAATATTTGTAAAATCGAGTGTGATAATATAGCTTTTATCAATTAACCGGTTTCCGTAGTCCATCAAAGCCCAGTTGCCCCTGGCTGTTGATTGATAACGCAGAACATCAGCATCAGTAGCGTTTTCCAATCCACGCTTATGTATCCTTTCCATATCCATAAAACCGTCATCTGTCCTTGAATACCAATGAGATATTATTTGACGTGAGAGATTGAGCTCTTTCAGATTATGTTGTATTTTTTTTTCAGGTATCCGTTTATCATCTGAAGTACGGGCTCCGCTGAATACCAATACATCCGTTTCCAAGGGGTTAAGAAAAAACTTATCGCTGTGCATAATATTTAAAAACGCTTGCTTTATTCTTGAAACGTGAGAATCGCCACGGTTATAAACCAACAACCATGACAAAGAACTGCGGTCATAGGCTTCAGGTATTATGGCGGACCCTCTTTTGAGTGCATCATCAGGTTCCTGCCCGTATTTAACAGTAGTAATAGACGAAAACAAAAAGAAAAAAACAAGTAAAGCAGAGTAAAATAATTTCATTACTGTAGTTTTATAGTATTATTTAATAATTTGTTTTTAAAAAAGTAGAGCAGCCAAAAAATCATATTTTTGCCAAAGCAAAAATATTGAAAAAAAACAAAGTTAATAACAAAAATTATTATTTTTGATTGATAAATGAGCAATCGTTACTTAGGCTTTAAAAAGGGCAATTTAATCAAAACAGAGATTTTATCTTTACAGTGCAGCTAAACCCCGTCAGCCGAATAAAAAGTGAATTTATAAAAAAGTGGTACAAAGTTTGTTGGATTTAACTGAAATTTGAATTTTTAATTTTTTGAGTTTTGCACATTTATAAAATTACGTTTTGTAAATAAGTTTTAAATTTGCAAGCTTACATTAAAATAAGAGTTGTTTTTCGATAAATGTTTTTTTAGTAAAAATAATAATATTAATTAAGAGTTAAAACCATCAAATAATTTATTAATTAAAAACAAATATCATGAAAAGTCAAAGTTTATCTTTATTAGTAACCTTTATGGTAATAAGTGCAGTCTTATTGCTGACACAATGTAGGTCGAAAGAACCAGTTGTACCTGAGGGTGAGACGCGTATTGAAGTATATTGCAGTGGCCCGGATTACTGGTCTGACAATGAGTATTTCAGGGCTAATGCTGTTGCAGAGAGCCCCAATCAAGCTAATTCAAGAAGAATGGCTTTAAGTAACGCCCGGTCAGAATTAGCCGGCCATATGGAAGTAACAATAAAAGCAGTAATTGATAATTATGTCCAGGATATTGCTGTTGGTGACCGCCAGGAATATGCTCAAAGATATGAAGGGCTTTCACGAGAAGTTATAAATCAAAAACTGGTTGGAACAAGGATTATTTGTGAAGAAGTTACCAGAACGCAAGAAGGACGTTATAAAACTTACCTTGCCATTGAATTGATGGGTAATGAGGTGCTCAATGCTATGAACGAGCGTATATCAAGGGATGAACGTCTGAGACTCGATTATGATTATGAAAAATTCAAAAACACCTTCAACGAAGAGATGGACAATTTGGAAAGAGAAAGATATTAATTTATTAAAATCATTATCCCGGAAAACTGTCTGAAAAGAATTTTGTCGGATCTTTTCAGACAGTTTTATTTTTGGGTGTTTAATTAAATTGATATGGTTGCGTTAAGAGTATTAGTGTATTGTTTATGCCTGATTGTTATTGGCAACTTATTTGCCCAGACCGATTTTGAACAATGCGTTAGTCAGACCGAAGAAGATCGCGACCGTTTTTTGAAGATATTGGAAGACGAAACCAGGCAGGCATCAAACGATTTTGATACTCCTGCTTTTTTTACTCTTATACCGGAAAGATTGCCTTCCTGGATTAATCAAATACCCGTTTCCCGGCAGAATAAGATATATGTGCTCGGCATATCTGATCCCGGAATGGATGATAAAACCGGCTTCATCGTGGCAAGTATCAGAATGAGAATGATATATTCACTGCTGAATAAAACCCTTGTAAGAAATATGCGGGATTTTTACATGCGTGAAAAACATGCCCGGTATGCCAATGCATTTATTGATTACACGCACTTTTCGAATAATATTATTACTGATTTTAGTGAGATAAAAATTGTCGAATCTCATACCACAAAATATGGCGAAACTATATTGCTTGGAGAGGTTGATATAAGTGGTTTAGATAAAGGCAGTTCTTCCGGCAGCCGGCTTCAGGCATCAGCAGGAATTTGGTCTAACGCCAGAAGAATAGGTACGCGTACTGAGATTATCAGCAAAGTCAATTTTAAAACATCTTATGAGCCGGACGGTCTAAACGGTATAATGGAATTTTCATATGAAGCTCATGCCGTCAACAGAAGGGTGAACACAACTAACAAGTTTAACGGAAAAACCATATCTTCTATCCCGGCATTGAATCTCAGATATACAATAGAAAATCATGATGGTGCAGATTCAGTCAGAACGGATTTAATTGGCTATAGCTTAAGAAATGGTATATGGTATGCTTACTTAACCGCAATATTGTTTGAACTGGCAGATATGGCACATGGGAATGCCATTCATGTATCCAACATAAGCGAAATATTTGACAATACAGCACAAGACTTTACACGTGAACTTGTTTCAAGTTCTGTGAGTTGTAAGCAAAAGCAGATAATGATAAGATCCAATAATCTTTATCTGAAATGCGGGCAGTATAATAATCTCTTTATGGACGGGGCGGAACGCAATAAAAAATAATGGTTGCCGTCAAAAGATTATTTTTTTATACAACTGCCTGCTGTTTTCTAAGTTTCAACAGAAATAGTTGACCTTAAATTCGTGGAAGCAAAATTTCAATTAACAAACATCACAAGTTACCTTATCGGTTCGTCCGGCTGCCGCCATCTGACATCATAATAACCCGGTCTTTCATCCACAGCGCGTCTCAGGAAATCCTGCGGATAGCCTACACCTTCAGGCCATTCGCTGACATCAAAAACAGGGCGTTTATACCTGTCGTTATACTTGACAAAAATGTAATGTCCGAGCTCTCTCCAGC
>PWZB01000101.1 GCA_003567625.1 Bacteroidales bacterium
ATGTGTTTACTTATCATCCAAGGGTTTTCAGCTTTCAGGTAATTACGCTCAGTGACCGCGCCAGTCGTGGTGATTATGAAGACCGCAGCGGGCCACGAATAATAGAAATTATAAATTCACATTATGAAAATTCCCCAAGGCAGGTGAAAATAGAACATACTATCATTCCTGACGAAGAAGACAACCTGAGAATATTGCTTGAAAGGGCTGCTGCTAAAAATGTTGATGTTTTAATAACTACCGGGGGAACAGGAATTGGACAACGTGACATTACCGTGGAAACGGTAAGGCCTATGCTTGACAAGGAAATACCCGGTATTATGGAAAGCATACGTATGAAATACGGCTCACAAAAACCTAATGCATTGCTGAGCAGGGGAGTTGCCGGCTTGATGAACAATACCCTTGTTTATACCCTGCCGGGAAGTGTAAAAGCTGTCAATGAATATATGACGGAGATATTAAAAACACTGGAACATTTGATTTTTATGAGGGAAGGGCTGGACGCGCATTGAATTGATTTACGAACAAGGAACATCGATTTGTGATTTATGAAGTTGATTTAAGAACAAGGAACGCCGATTTATGATTTATGAAGTTGTGCTTTTCGTGAATCTGTATGGGTTTTAATGTTTTTTTGAGCTGTTTCAACACTTTTTACAAAAATTGAAATTAATTCATTATTTTCTTTAATAGCATCTTTAATCATAGATTCTGATTTGAATAATTTTGTTTTATGAATTATTTTTAAACATACATGACTTTCTCTTAATTCCTTAAGAACTATTTTAATTTTATGAATAAAATCTTTTCTGGATTCGCCACTTTGAGCTTCCCCATAATTAAGTGCCGGAGAGGTGCCACACCTTAGTAACTGACCTGCCAAATGGTTGCCAGATCTTGTCTTAGGCATTAAATCAGTGATTTCAACAATCAAAACTGAAAAGTTTATCAACCTTTCTTCTATATCGAATCTTTTCATTTTATTACTTCTAAAATCATAAATCGGTGTTCCTTGTTCGATATTAAAAACAATTATTATAAAATCAAATATATGATATTTTTTTGTATTCCGATTAAATAAAACGGAATTACAATTTATTATTACATATATTTAAGGTTTAAAACAATGCCCTCACCTGAACATTCCCCGTATGTACTGCCGGCACGTCGGGTGATTTGCGTCCATTGTAGGAGAGGTTTAGTTGCAGGTAGGATGTCAGGTTTTGTTGCCAAGTTATATTCCACATACCGTTATTGCCGGCTCTTAATCCCTGTAGCATCTCAAAGGCAAGCGGGGTATTCTCATCAAAAGGATATTCAATATTTGACAGTTGAACCCTTGCGTTAATAGTTCCCCGTGTTGGGGCATTGTAGCGTACCTCAACTCCGCCACGGTGAATAAGCGATTGCTCCCCGGTTCCGCGTAATATTTCTTTCTTGGTTTCGTAGCCGTAAAAAAAACTGATTCTCATGTTGTTGCTGTATTGATAGCTAAATCTTGGTTCGGCTTCGGTATAGCTGACCGAAAAAGTGCGTTGTTCCATAAATTCAGATTCATTCTTTCTTTCACCTATATTGGTTTGCAGGTTTAATGAGTATTGCCGTGTAATATTCCATCGTATCCTGACCCCGGTAAAGCGGGTTGTACGGTGTTCGAAGCCATTGCTAAGCAGTATTTTATTGCGGTTGTCCTGAACAGTCCATTCAATACCATAAACGGGGTGTGTGCGGTTAAAATACAGCGTGTTGCGAAGCAGGCTATTCAGAGAGATCAAGGCTGTGTCAGCTACATCTGTAATAAAAGGGTTGACGTTATCCCAATCCTGCTCTCCAGTGGTTTTCCTGTCAATTCTGATATTAAACCGGTTACTGAAGCGCGAAATAAACTTTCTGAAGCCTTCCGGGCTGTCCCATAGCCTGGACGGCTCAAGGTTAAGGGTGTTGCTGAAAGCAGTTGAATAGGTGCGTATAAACTCATCGGTAGGCAGGAACACCCTGATATAATTTGCTTCTTCCGGGAACTGTGCTATTTCAAACTCATCCAGCTCGGGAATGCCGTTTTCGTTATAATCAATCCAAACATAAACGCCTTGCCCGGGAGGTACTTCAACATACATATATTCGCGTTTACGTTCCATACCGGTTGATATCTCATAAAAGGCATTGTTAACGGCAAACCCGTCAAGGAATCGGCTGTTGTTGGTTATCCTGCCCATAATTACCTCTTCATCCTGCCGGTCATCAATGCTTTCATGCGTTACTTTCAAACGCCTGTAAACTGCATTAAGATTAATGCGGTGGTTTACGTTGGGACGAAAAACATAATTCAGTCCATAATCGTCGGCTCTTGTGGCATGCTCAAACTGTTCAGTTACAGGAAGCTGATCGTTGCGTATTTTGTAATATGCCTTATAATGATGCTTGACAGTATCAGGATTATTTAAGTAAAATTTCCATTCATCAAATGAAAAACTTTGAGTTTTAAGGTTTTTATCATCATCAAATATTCTGTTGTCTTCAATGTGGCTTTCAATGCCTGCTGTCAGACGCCATAATTGCCTGTTTATATTTGCACGATGCCGGTAAAAGCCTGATTCCAAAAAGCCCGAGGTGTTAAGATAGCTGCCGGCATAGTCGAATTGCGTTTTGCCTCTTTTCAGCCGGCTGCTAAGGCTGTTTTTAATACCTGTAAACCTGCTGCCGGAAACAAAAGAGTTAAAACGGTATTGAATGTTTCCGGTTTCAGGGTGTGTTGCATTTATGATAAACTCTGAAACATTTTCCGGGTCGGTTGATTTAAAACCTGCCAGGTTCCAGTCACGCTGAAATTCCACGCTGCGATACCTTTCTATCGGTGCAAAATTTGCTTCTACCAATTCGTGATCAAGGTTTATATTCAAGTTCCACTTGCCGTCCCTGAAGTTTGTCAATTGACGGGTATGTTCGAGGTAAGACTGAAATCCATGTCCTATGTTGTTTTCGCTGTGCAGGTCTGAAAAAAGGTTAATGTCGTGGTTTGTCATTGCCCATTCGATACCCGCGGAGGTATTTTTTGAGAACCGGTAGCTTGTTTCGAGAGTAAGCATCTGATCTCGTCGTGGTGCTGCCAGCCGGATTATGGGCTCATGTGTACCCTGCGGGATGCCGTTTTGCGGAGCAATCCATTCATAAACCCTGCCGTTGGCATTACTGCTTATCTGACGGTAATTACCGTTACCTTCGCCTACATAGGTGAAGCCTACCCGGTAAACAGCCTTTTCCGGGTCAGTAGAATACACAAAAACCGAATCATAGCCCAGTGTGTCGGTCATCATGTACATAATCTGGTCGTATTGAAATCCTATTGAATCAACATTCCAGTCGAAAGCCATGTGTATGCTGTCACCTACCTGCGAAAGAAGCTCACGGCGCTCGTCGGTCAAATCCATAAAGAGTGGGTGATTTTTATGATCCTGTTCGGAAAAGAAGCTGAGGTTTACACCCAGGTTATTTCTCTTGTATTCGCTGCCAACAAAAAACATTGACCTGGTGTAGTTTCTGTCGGCATATTCAAACTCTATCAAAATACGGCTGTCTTTTGTGATTGGCCTGTTAGGTGTAAAAACCAGTTCAGCCATGTTGTAGTCAATAGTATAATCGTGATCTTTTCCGCGTGTGAGCAGTTCTCCATCAATAAACACCCGTTCACTGCCGGCAATTACCATGATGAAAAGCTCGTTGTGGCTTCCCGTCAGCTTATATGGCCCCTGGTTGCCTTCCATTCCTTTGAATTCGTTGCGAGCGTGTTTGCCCCGAGCTATTGCACCGGCACCTGTAACTTTCAGAGTGCCGTCACCTATAATTTGATCATCATCACTGTCAAAAAGATAAGAAAACCTGGCGCCTTGCGCCTTTTTATTGAAGTTCATAAAATAGCCAGGTGGGTTTGTGAGCTCAAAATCACCGGCGATAAGTTCTGCTTGTTCGCCGGCAATCTGTATATACACCTTGTCAAAATCCTGCAGGTGCTGTGTAGTACCTTCGGGCTGAAAAGGGATATGCTGGTCGGATATTACCGCGCTGATAGCAAGCTTTTCTGAAAGCATTCCGGCTAATTGTAAATCCATAGATGAGTTTAACACCATGTCCTGCCTGTTCCCTACCGAGATGCCGCGCGTTATGTTGCCTGAGCTGCTTAGCCCTTCGAAATCGAAAATACCCTCGTCCCGCCGTGTTGAGGGTGCCTTGTGGTGTATTATTTCTTCTCCAAGCCCGGGACGATGCATCAGGGACTTGTCTTTGTGTGATACAGGCTTACCCAAATGATATGGAAAAACCCTGTAGCTGACCCATATCTTTTCGTCATGCCAGTATTCGGGTATGCTAAGGTTCAATAGGGCATTAACAGCATCAAGGGAATAGAATAACCGGTTAAGTTCAACACTGTCAGGGCCGAATATTTCAAAAGATCCGGGGATAATACTCAATGTGTCAAGTGTTACAGACGTTTTATGGCCGGGAACAGAAAACTCCCTGGGCTTATCTGTTATCTGTGCCGATAAAGATGAGAAGTTAAAAAGAAATACAGATATGAATATGATCAACCTTGTTTTCAATATTCCTGCTTTGGGTTGAAATATTTGCGACTTAAATTGTTATTGCAAAAATACCAACTGAGATGCAATAAAAATCACTTTTTTAAATTAGTTAAGAATTCATCCAACTCCATGTCCAAATCTTCCCGAATAATTTTGCGCAACAAGCCTTTGGGAATATCCTGATTTTTGTGAACAGGAACAGTAGTTACTCTGCCGTCTGGGTGTTTTAATCGGTGATGTAAACCATTTATGCGAATAACTGTAAAACCTAAGGATTTTAAAAATTTTATAAGGTTTTTACCGGAAACAGCAGGTAAATGCGGCATAATGAATAATATTTACATTGTTGCTGACTTGTAGGAAACTTGCAATTCTCTAAAGCCAACAAAGCGATTAATATCTG
>PWZB01000014.1 GCA_003567625.1 Bacteroidales bacterium
TCCTGTTTTTGTTGCACATACTAATTGAGTTCACACGTGATGTAAAATTCTTATATTAACGGGCGACGTATAGCAGGTGAGAAACGAGACCAATGACCAATGACCAATGACCAATGACCAATGACCAATGACCAATAACCAATAACCAATAACCAATAACCAATAACAAACCTCTAAACCACATAGAGTGAATTATCCATTTTATTAACATTGAGTGAAATTATTGTTCATAATTTTATGTTGACTGATTAAAGTGGTTTCATTATTTTTGTTAATTAAAGGAATTTTCTTTAAGTATTATTTAGAATTAACAATAGCAAAACCCAAAACGTTTTTCCGTATTGGCAAAGAACGAGGTTAAAGAAGTTTCAACGCCTTTGATGCGTCAATATAACTCTATCAAGGCAAAATACCCGGATGCGTTGTTATTATTCAGGGTGGGGGATTTCTATGAAACATTCGGGGATGATGCTATAAAGACTTCAAAGATATTGGGTATTGTATTGACGCGTCGTGCTAATGGTGCCGCTTCTTACGTTGAATTAGCCGGTTTCCCTTATCATGCCCTGGAGTCGTATTTACCAAAATTGGTTAAAGCCGGTCAGCGTGTAGCCATTTGCGATCAGCTTGAAGACCCTAAAAAAGCAAAAAAAATCGTAAAAAGAGGGGTTACTGAGCTTGTAACACCAGGTATTGCATTTAGCGATAAAGTTCTTGATCTTAAGGAAAATAATTTTCTGGCAGGTTTGCATATTCATGATAAGAAATATGGTATTGCCTTTCTTGATGTTTCAACCGGCGAGTTTATTGCCGATCATGGCAATCATGAATATATTGACAAACTGTTGCAAAGTTTTAAACCAAGTGAGATCATACTTCAAAAAAACAAAGTTCAAAAGTTCAACGAAAATTTTCCGGGCAAATATTATACTACCACTCTTGATGACTGGGCATTTACAAAAGAATTTGCGGATGACTTGCTGTTGAATCATTTTGGCACGGTATCATTCAAGGGTTTTGGTCTTGAGGATGTAAACCTTGGTATTTTGGCTGCCGGTGCAGTGCTGCATTACTTGTCAGAAACACATCACGATAAGCTTGAGCATATTACAAGGATATCCCGGATTGATGAAAATCAGTATGTTTGGCTGGATAAGTTCACTATCAGAAACCTTGAACTGTTATATAGCCAGAATGAAGATGCATCAACCCTTGTAAGTGTTATTGACCATACTATTTCACCGATGGGGAGCCGTTTGCTGAAACGCTGGACCACTCTTCCACTGAAAGAAAGAAGCCTGATAAAGGAGCGGCATGATATGGTTGAATATTTATATAATAACGAAGATTTATCGGAAAAACTGGCCGGATGGATCAAGTCTGTCGGTGACCTTGAAAGGCTTATATCCAGGGTTGCTGTCAGAAAGATCAATCCAAGGGAAGTTTTACAGATCGAGAAAGCTTTGCAGGCAATAGAACCAATCAAAAAAACTTTATCCGGTACAGACAGTTATCCGCTTCAAAAGATATCCGACCAGCTCAACCCTTGTGTTCTTATTCGGGATAGAATTGCCAGGGAAATAAAACCCGAACCATCAGTTTTAATTACAAAAGGAGATGTTATAAGTGATGGCGTATCGGAAGAACTTGATGAGCTTCGTTTAATCTGTCATTCGGCTAAAGATTATCTTATTAACCTTAAAAACCGGGAATTGAAGCGCACGGGAATACCTTCATTGAAAATTGCCCATAATAATGTTTTCGGCTACTATATCGAAGTCACAAACACCCATAAGAACAAGGTGCCTGCCGAATGGGAGCGCAAGCAAACTTTGGTTAATGCGGAACGCTATATTACACCGGAGCTAAAAGAGTACGAGGAAAAAATACTGGGAGCAGAGGAAAAAATCCTGTTGCATGAAGAACAGCTATATGATGAACTTTTAGCGGCTTTATCAGAATATATTGAGCCCGTACAAATAAATGCAACAATTATAGGCAGGCTGGATTGCCTGCTCTGTTTTTCAAATATAGCCAGGCAATATAATTATGTAAGACCCGATATAAATGACAGCTATATTATAGATATCAAGGATGGTCGTCATCCTGTTATCGAACAGCGTATGCCAATAGGGGAGGAGTATGTGCCCAATAGTGTATATCTTGATAATGATAAGCAACAGATAATGATAATCACCGGGCCCAACATGTCGGGGAAATCGGCATTATTGCGGCAAACAGCATTGATAGTCCTGCTTGCACAAATGGGTGGTTTTGTGCCCGCCCGTGAGGCATCGATAGGCTTTGTTGATAAAATATTTACACGCGTTGGTGCTTCCGATAATATTTCTTCGGGCGAGTCAACCTTTATGGTCGAGATGAATGAAACAGCGTCTATCCTGAATAATATCTCCAACCGCAGTCTTATCCTGCTTGACGAAATCGGAAGAGGTACAAGTACATACGATGGAATCAGTATTGCATGGGCTATAGCTGAATACTTACACGAGCATCCTGTGTTTAAAGCCAAAACACTTTTTGCTACTCACTATCATGAACTTAATGAACTGGCGACAACATTTACAAGAATAAAAAACTATAATGTGACTGTCAAGGAAATGCATAATAAAGTTATTTTTCTGAGAAAATTAGCAGAAGGTGGCAGTGAGCACTCTTTTGGGATACATGTTGCCCGTATGGCCGGAATACCATCAATAATAATCCAAAGGGCTTATTCTTTGCTTTCGAGCCTCGAAAAATCTCACAGCAGTGATAAGCTTTCAAATGTTCAAAATAAAGCAGAATCAAAAGTGAAAAAACAAGATGATTACCAGCTTAGCTTTATACAACTTGATGATCCGCTTTTACAGCAAATCAAAGAGGATATTCTCAATACGGATATTGATACCCTTACTCCTGTTGAAGCATTAATGAAACTTAATGAGATAAAAAGGCTGCTGAATAAAAAGGGATAAAACAATCAATTATCTCCGATAACCCAGATGCTCTAATACATCATCGCTGAGATCATAACGTACATCGGTATATATCATTGTCGGTCCGCCCGATTTATCAAATATGATGGCATAATTTCCCCGTGAAGCAATTTCTTCAATTGCTTCGTATATTTTATCCTGAATTGGTTGTATCAACTCCTGTCTTTTTTTGAATAAATCTCCTTCCTGGCCAAAGCGTTGCATCTGAAGTTGTTTAGCTGCCCTTTCCTTTTCGATTATCTCCTCTTCACGCTCGCGTTTTATTTCATCAGGTAAAAGAACCATTTCTGCCTGGTATTTTTGGTATAACTCTTCTATCTTTTCAAATTCTTTTTCAATCTCTTTTTGCCATTCGGCAGATATTTCTTCAAGCTCCATTTGCGCTGCCTGGTATTCGGGAATATTATCCATAATGTATTTGGTATCTATGTAAGCAAAGCGCTGTGCATTTGATGAAAGTATTGCAAGTGCCAGAAATAATAATAAAACCGATGTTTTTTTCATTTTGATTTCCTCCTTTAATGTTAATTAGTGTCTTTTATTATGTCATTGTATTGGAATTTTAAAGTTAATTTTTTTCGCCACCAAAGCACAAAAACACCAAATCTCACCAAATTATAATACAAAGCGACTGATTCCTTGCCCTATATTCACAACATTAAAATTGATTAAATATCCAAGACGCTTTTCCGTTAATTTTAAATGACTAAGAATCTGCGCTTCCCAAATAGGATTTACCTCATCAACAGCCTTTATTTAACAAATCACCTCACCTTCCACAAATACATCTGCTCTTAAACCTTCTTCAAATGTTATTCCATCATAAACGATTTGGATATTAATTTGTCGTTCTGCACTTAACCCCATTTTACTAAGTTCATGACAAAAACAAATTTCATATACTTTCTCCAGCAACCCGGACCCCAGCGCTTTATGAACAAGATAAGCGGTATGCACTATTTTTTTACCGATATCATCGAGTTCTTTCGGGATAGGATCATATTTTTTTTGGTGAAATTTTATGTCTTGGTGTTTTGGTGGCATATTTTTTTAATAAATTTGCAAAGCTATGTTCTGATTAATCTATTGAATGTCCTATTGTAAAATGGAATTGTCCTTCATTTGCACCCGGGAGGCCTGGTATTTCATCAAATCCATATCCCCAGTCAATACCAAGCAGGCCGAACATTGGCAGAAAGAGCCTGAGCCCCACTCCGGCTGAGCGTTTAACATTAAAAGGGTTAAAATCATCAAAGTACAGCCAAGAATTACCAGCTTCCACAAAGCCAAGAGCATATACTGTTGCCATGGGGTTTAGAGAAATGGGATAACGCAGTTCAGCCGTGTAGCGGTTGAAAACAGTTGCCCCGATAGGTTGTCTTTGAGCATCCATAGGTGTTAACGAATAATCATCATAACCTCTGAGAGCAATTATCTCACGTCCGTCTATTTCCCAACCTGATAATCCATCGCCACCTAAATAGAAACGTTCAAAAGGTGGCTGGCCTATGTCGGAGTTATAATACCCCAAAAAACCAAATCTAAGCCTTGTTGATAATATCAGGTCTCCTACCAGGGTGGTGTACCAGTTAGTTCGGAATTTCCATTTATGATATTCCAGCCATTTAAACTTTTCCCGTTCGGTAGCATGTTGATAATCGGTATCAGAGAACATACTATATGGCGGAGTTAATTGCAATGAAAGCGAAACTTCGGAGCCCGATCTTGGGAAAAGGGGTGCATCAATTGAGTTGCGACCAAAAGTAATTGTATAGCTTAAATTGTTCGAGACACCTTTGTCGAACATGAAGGGGATGGGGCTGTTCATAATGTCATAATACTGGTAATTAATTGATTGCCTCAGGAAGAAGAAATCATCCGGGAACCGGAGTCTTTTAGCCAGCCCGATTGATGAGCCAATTATACTGTAATAACCATACCTTTCATGGTCTTTAGGCACGTCTCTTCTGTGCGTTGTTCGGTATACTGAAAGGCTAAAAGCATTTGGGTTTTTTCCACCCAGCCAGGGTTCCATGAAAGACAGGCTGTAGGAAATGTATCCGCGACCGTATGTTTGTGCCCTCAGGGATAGTTGTTGTCCGTCTCCTGTTGGCAAGGGTCGCCATGCATCTCTGTTTAAAATGTTCCTCGTTGAAAAATTATTGAAGAGCAATCCTACTGTGCCTATTATCCTTCCTCCGCCCCAGCCACCTGACAACTCAATCTGGTCAGATGAAGCTTCTTCAACTACATACTCCAGGTCGACGGTTCCGTCTTGTGGGTTTGGCTTGGGAACAACATCAATGGTTTCCTGGTCAAAATAGCCAAGTTGTGCTATTTCACGATGACTTCTGATTATATCCCTTCTGCTGAATAACTGACCCGGACGAGTTCTTATTTCCCGCATAATAACATGATCATTAGTCCGGGTGTTGCCTCTGACAGAAACTCTTCTGATTCTTGCTTGCTGACCTTCAAAAATCCTTATTTCAAGATCAATTGAATCTTGCTCTACGGCAACCTCTACCGGATCAAGATTAAAAAACAGATAACCATCATCAAGATATAGCGAGCTGATATCAACGCCATCAATGTTCATGAATAAGTTTTTATCGAGCAATGTTTGATTATACACATCACCTGTCTCCATTCCCATTACTGCATTGAGGGTTTCGGATGAGTAAACCGTATTGCCAACCCAATTAACATCCCTTATATAATATGTAGGACCTTCCTCAATATGCAAATCAATTTTGATACGATTATCAGCTACAAAATATACCGAATCTTTTGCTATTGTTGCATCTCTTTTGCCTAATTCATTATACCGTACTATAATATTTTGTTTATCTTCTTCAAAATCTTCTCTTATAAATTTTGATGAAGAAAAAATAAACCATAAGCTCCGTTCACGGGTATTTTCCATTAACCTTTTAATTCGCCAGTCTTTTATTTCTTCATTTCCGTATATATTGACAGAGCGTATCCTGATACGTTCTCCGCGGTCTATTTCGAAAATAATGTTAACAGTATTGGGGCGTACAGTATCTTTTTTTATTGTGTAATTAACAGTTGGCTTCAAATAACCGTCATCAATGTAATAATTTTTTATTATGTTTTCGGCTCTTACCAAAAGATTATCAGTTACTATGTCGCCTGTATGTATATCGAGCTTTTCTTCAAGTTTATTTTTGTCGGAGCTTCTTGCTCCTTCAAGCTCGAATTTTGCAAGCCTTGGTCTTTCTTCAAGTTCTATATCAAGGTATATATTGTCATCATGAATTGAAGTTATCGATATTTTAACATTTTGAAATAATCCTTGTTTCCATAAGTTATTTATCGCGTTGGATATATCTTCACCCGGGACAATAATCCTGTCGCCAACATTGAGTTGAGAAACCATAATAATAATGCTTTCTTCAATATGCCGGGCGCCAGATACGGAAATACCACCAATAGTATATTCCCTGGGGTTATTGTAATCGACACTAATTTGATTGCCATGATACCCCCCTTGCGAAATGGCGTGTAATGAAATCAGCGTTGAAAGAGCTGCTGTAAGTATATATTTTTTAAACATTATTTCACCCGTTAATTTGATTAAGAATTAAAGATATTTAATCGTTATAGTTAATTTAATAATCATCTGTTTTTCCAAATCTCCGTTCTCTTTTCTGGTATTCAACAATGGCTTCAAAAAAATGTTTTTTATTAAAATCGGGCCATAGAACCGGAGTAAAATATAATTCACTATAAGCGATTTGCCATAATAAGAAGTTGCTGATTCTTAATTCGCCACTTGTCCTTATAAGCAAATCGGGGTCTGGAACATCGCCTGTTGACAGGTATTTTTTAAAAACATTATTATCAATATTTTCGAATGCGGTTTTGTTATTTTTATAGTCTTGTAAAATATTTTTTATGGCATTAATAATTTCCCACCTTGCGCTATAACTTAAGGCAACTATTAAGTTTAGTTTATCATTGTTTTCAGTTAATTTAATAGCTTCTTCAAGTTCTTTGAAACATTTACCCGGCAAGGAATTTAAGTTTCCTATTGCATGCAGGCGAATACCTTTATTGCAGAGTTCTTTGGTTTCATTTCTTATAGTATTAACAAGCAATTCCATAAGTGTATCAATTTCCTTTCTAGGTCTGTTCCAATTTTCTGTGGAGAATGCATACATAGTGATATATGGAATTTTCAGTTCGCCTGCTGCTTCGAGTGTTTCCCTGACAGCCTTAACACCATTTTCGTGCCCGTAAATACGTTCCTTGCCTCTTTGCTTTGCCCATCTTCCGTTTCCATCCATAATAATAGCAACATGGCGGGGGACATGATTATGATCAATTTGTTTTTTTATTTCCATGTTCTATTATTAATATTGATTTTAATTTTCTGCAAAATACTCAAAATGTTTTGATAAATAAAAACTAAAACCCCAGTTTAAGAATTTAATAATCCATAGCAGGACAATGCATTTTTCTCCAGCTTGGCAGTTTAAATGTCAGTATAAATCCTGCAAAAGAATACCAATCTTTTCTGTTGGGGTTTCCGCGCATCATATCAGTGTTATCTTCATTACTTAAAGATCTGTCTGAAAATTCCCGGGCCAGTCCTGATAAAGCGTTTGGGTCAGGATATGTAGTACTGACATCGTCCAGATAGTCCGTAGTGGTTCTTCTCATACCCCATTCAAGCCCGCCGCTTAAATGTCTTGAAATATTGAATTTATATCCAATTCCAAACAGATATGATGTGGCATATAAGCTATAGGGTTCTCTTTCGGGGTATAGATCACTGTTTTGTCCTTCCGTGCCCAGGGGTTGAAGGTCATGCCACTGACCGTCATCGCATCTTGCCTGGGGATTAAACTTAAATCCGCCAATGCCTCCAAAGATATAAGGAGTATGAAATGTATCGGGATTTCCGGGTTGAAACGGCAGAAAATTTATTTCACCTTGCAGTGATATTTCAATAATGGTTGATCTGAAATGAAGGTTACGGTTTTTATTATATCCTATTATTGCATCATCAGCTTCAACATTTCCGTAAAATCCGCTTAATCTGATACTTTTGTGTTCATCAATGTTAAAACGGTATATACCGCCCAAAGCAAGCTGAGTCATGGCAAACTGCCTTGATGGATTGAGATCACCAATGTAATATGACCATCCGTAAAAAATGCCAAGCTCGTTGTGCCGCCCGTAAATAGCAATTGGCAGAAATAAAAATATAGTTAAGGTAACTTTAAGTGATTTTTTCATTAATCAATCAGATGTTGAATCTTTTTACGCCAATATCTTTACCATTTTATAGCTAACGTAATCAGAAGTTCTATATTTTTTTATGATAAAAAAAACTTTAAGAATATTTTATTAAGTACTTTGTTATATCAGAAAAAACCTGTTTGTTTTTGAGTGCATAGCCAGGCGTATAAAAAAAGCACGTATTAGTAATAGATTTAATTTCAATATATTTTAAGTTGTGAAGCACTTATAAACGCATTAATAAATTAAATATTTGATTAGATTTGATGTTTATATGTTTTATTGGTACTTCATAAGAAATTGGTTCATAGGAGTTTACTTCACTTAATCTGTTAGAATCTTGACATTCTGTAAGCTGCTCTTGTTTCGGGGAATTTGTAGTAAAAGGTAATAAACGTAAACATATAAACATCGTTATCAGTGGGTCCGCCTCTTTGCTGACCGGGAGCTGTAACGTTTTCACCAAGTGAATTATTTGTTGGATTTGTAAAGTACTCGGCGAGTGCAATTTTTTGCGGGTCGTTCCATATTTCATTGTAAATAGCCGGATCGACATATGTCAGGCTAACGTCATCGATATAATCTGTCCATGTTTTTCTGTAACCATATTCAATACCTATAGCCAGATCTCTGCTTACCTGGAAAAGAATGCCAACACCAAGAGGAACGGTTACTTGAATCGGGCTGTATTTATCCCGTGTGGGGAAATATCCTTGTCCTTCGGTACGAAGCTGACGGAGGTCATACCATCCGTCTTCAGGTAATTGGTCATATGGGATTGATCCTTCGTATTTATCTCTTTCAAACTTTGCTTTTGAATTAAAATAGAACCCACCTATTCCTGCAAATATATAAGCCGAAGTATTATATCCGACCCAGCCAAGAGTTCTTGTCACTCTGCGATATCTAGCTCCGGCTCTTACAGCCCTCCAAAAATAATACTCGCCCTGGACTGACAATTCAAAAACAGATGAACGAAAATGAATATTACGATTATTCCGGTACTGCTCATCTGTGAATTCATCATTACCATAAATCCTGCCATAAGCCAAATTCGTCCGTGCTGCAAAATCTTCATCAAGAAAATACCTGTAACCCAGCATTACTGATGGTCTTACAGACCTAAAATCGAAATCACGTATTCCTTGTATTCCCTGGCTTCCAATATCATCAGCTCCGCCCAGATCACCCATAAAACCGCTTGCCCCTAATCCCATAACGAAGTGGTGTCTGTCCCTTTTCCATTGCTGCCCAAAGTTGTCTGAAAGAAAAAAGAATAACAACGTCAGAAAAATTAAAACGATTTTCATATCTAATTAGTAACTTGGTTTATACTATATTACAAATTATAGCAGTAAATTGGTTTATTTATTATTCCGTAATAAAAGTGATATTCGTTTGTACAAAAATAAATATTTTTTCAAATAAACAAATATTTTCTTAATACATTAATTTCTTTTATCAATACCCCAGGCTAATTTATTTCGAATTGTCTTGAAGAAGTCTTTTTTTTCAAGGCAAATCAGGTTAATATGAAAATCAAGTTTACTGATTATCAGTTCTGCCGGCGAATGTAGTGCTCTTGAGCGTGAATCCAGAACACATAAAAAGTCCTGGTGCTGGCCTTCTACTATTAGCTTAATACGGCAATTATCGGGTATTACTACCGGTCTTACAGTGAGGTTATGAGTAGCTATAGGAGTTATGATGAAATTGTTTGATTCGGGAGAAACAATTGGCCCTCCACAGCTGAGGGAGTAGCCTGTAGAACCTGTTGGAGTAGTAACTATAAGACCATCAGCCCAGTATGTGTTTAAGAAAAGATCATTGACGTAAGCACTTATTGTTATCATTGTTGATGTATCACGTTTTATTACGGAAAATTCGTTTAAAGCGTAATTCAAATCCCCGAATAAGTTAGCAGGCTCTTCCAGTTTCACCAAAGAGCGTTTATCAAGCTCAAAATCTTTATCAAAAATTGAATTGATGGCATCTTCAGCATCATCTATTGATACCGATGATAGAAACCCCAGTTTTCCTATGTTGATCCCCAGAATCGGAATTCCCGAATCCCTTATTATGGTCACAGTATCCAGCAATGTTCCGTCACCACCCAAACTTATCATAATATCGGTATCATAGTCAACCTTGTCATGTTTACTGAACAAAGATGGTTTTTTTTTAAATTTAATATGTGGCTGTAAAAAGAAATATAGTTTTTGGTACATTATCAATTCTATATTTTTTTTGCAGAGAATATCTATTAAATTTAAAACTTTTTTCAAATAAACCGAATTGAATTGATAACCGAAAAGAGCAATTTTCATAAATTTTTTTTATTAATGGATAATTTTTCAGAATCTTTCAAGTCTTTTTGTATCAAGCTTTAGAAATATAAACAATAATATGGTAAAACCAATCATGGAAGATCCTCCGTAGCTAATAAATGGCAAAGGAATTCCAATAACGGGGACCAGTCCGATAGTCATACCTGTATTTACGGCAAAATGGAAAAACAATACAGATGCAACGCAGTATCCGAATATACGGCTGAAAGCCGACCGTTGTTTTTCGGCAAGCAAAACAATTCTGGTTATGAAAATCAAAAACAACAATATGACAACTGTACTGCCAACAAATCCCCATTCTTCGCCTATGGTAGAAAATATAAAATCGGTGCTTTGTTCGGGAACAAAGTTAAATTTGGTTTGTGTTCCTTGCAGGAAACCTTGCCCCAAAAATCCGCCTGAACCGATAGCTATTTTTGACTGATTCAGGTTGTAGCCGGGTCCTTTCATATCAACTTCGTCGTTTATGAGTATTGTAATGCGCTCTTTTTGATGATGCTGAAGAACATTTTCAAAAACATAATCAACCGAATAAACATAAACCGACAACAGAATACCTAAAACTATCAACTGCAATACTTCTGCTTTTCTTTTACGGATGATTACTGATATTAGTATTACCAATCCGGCAATTCCGGCAATAATAATGAATTCGTTTATAAGAAGAGTTAATATAAACAATAAAACAGCCATAGCTGCGAAAGCAAGGATTATTCCGCTTATATAACCTTCGCGGTATAATACCAGGAAAAAAGCTGAAAAGACCAGAGTTGTTCCCGTATCATTTTGCAGCATTACCAATATTGCAGGTATGGCAATAATAATAAATGGCTTGATTTTATTTCCAAACCGAATGGTTTTACCTTTCAGTGAACTAATATATTTGGTGAGAGCTAATGCTGTAGCAAATTTGGCAAATTCGGAGGGCTGGATTGCAAAGTTTCCTATATGAAACCATGCTTTCGTTGCTTTTACTTCTGTGCCAAAAAATAATACTGCAATTAAAACCAATAGAAAAAAGATATAAATAATATACCCGAAAGCGGTAAAAAATTTTATATCTATTGAGAGAATTATTGCAGCAGTCAGAAATGCAGCTGCTATGAATAATATTTGTTTTCCATAGCTTTGGGAAAAGTCGAGGATGTTTTTATAAGCATCATCAACTTCTGTAGCATATATATTTGCCAGGCCGATAAAAACCAATACCAGGTAAATAAAAAGTGCAGGTTTGTCAATGTTTTTTAATATGTTTAATTGTTCAGGTTTCATTGGTTTTCAGGATTTATGAAGTTGGCTTCAACTATTCGTTGTTCAAACCATTTCCTGTTAACTTCTCCGGTCAGGTATTTTTCAATCATGAGGCTTGCAAGCGGGGCAGCCCATGTTGCGCCATAGCCTGAATTTTCAATAATAACGGATATTGCTATTTTTGGATCATCTTTTGGAGCGAAAGCTATAAAAGCAGAATGGTTTTCTCCATGAGGATTTTGTACGGTACCCGTTTTTCCTGCCATTTCAATATCCTCTATACGCGAAAACCTGCCTGTTCCTTCTTCCACTACCTGAAACATTGCTTCAGCCATAACGTTAAAATGTTCTTTGTCAACAGCAGTTTGATTTTTTTCATTATATTTTGTATTGATGCTGTCAGGGTTTCCAATAGCTTTGACTACATGGGGTGTTATATAGTAACCCCTGTTGGCAATTGTTGCAGCGATGTTAGCTAATTGCAGCGGTGTAGTCCCTAATTCTCCCTGCCCAATGCCCAAAGATAAAACAGTCAGTGAACGCCATCCGTTGGTTCCGTATATACGGTCATAATAGTCGGAAGTAGCTATCAATCCGCTTAATGCATATGGAAGATCATTGTCAAAAACATTACCAAGACCGAAACTTGTTAAATAATTTCTCCAATTTGTAAAGGACTCCTTGATATTTTCAAAATCATCCTGCTCTATCACATTCCGAAAAAGTATAGAAGCATACGTGTTACAGCTATATTTAATACTTTCAATAAGGTCGATCGGGCTTGGATGATTTCGGCATCTTACAGTTATGCCCCTGCTGCTGTAATAACCCGGACATGATAACCTTGTGCCGGGTTGTACAACATTTTCCTGCAATCCAATAAGTGTGTTTACAACTTTAAATACTGACCCCGGAGGATATTGAGCCATAAGTGCACGGTTAAATATAGGGTTTAATGTGTCTCTTTGCAGTTTGCGGTAAATTTGCGTTCTGGCTCTGCCGACAAGAAGGTTGGGATCGTAGCTTGGTGATGAAACCAATGCCAGTATTTCGCCCGTAGAAGGTTCAATGGCAACAATACTGCCAATTTTGTTTTGCATGAGTCGCTCACCATAAAGTTGCAAATTGATATCCAGGGTAGTGTATAAATCTTTTCCGGCAGTTGGTACAGTATCAAACCTTCCCCTCTGGTGCGATCCTATTTCACGGCTCAAAACATCCACAACCTTGATCCTGACTCCCTTTTCTCCTCTCAATTGTTCCTCGTAATGCTTTTCAATACCGCTTATACCTATGTAATCACCAGCCTTGTAATAGGGGTTATTATTTATAATTCCCGGGCCCGCTTCACCAACATAACCAAATGTGTGCGCAGCAACCGGATATGTGTAATTTCTTAATGTTCGCGGCTGAACGTAAAAACCCGGAAATTTATGTAATTTCTCCTGTATATATGCGTAAGAATTTTTGGATATCTGCCTGACGAAAACAGAACCCCTGTACAAAGAATATTCTTTTGCCTGTTTCATACGGCGGTCAAAAAAATCACGGGTTATGCCCATTAAACCGCAAAATTCAGTGGTGTCTATATCTCTGACCTGGCCGGGTATGACCATCAAATCATAAAAAGGCTCGTTGTATACCAGTAACTCTCCGTTGCGGTCGTATATTAACCCGCGCGCAGGATAGTCAGTTATATACCTCAAAATGTTTTTACTCGCAGACAACTTATACGACGGATCAACAACCTGAAGGAAAAATAACCTGGCAACAAAAATTAAACCCGTAACCAAAAAAATGGCTATAATGATAAATTTTCTGTTAAGATATGCGTTTGTTTGTTGATTTATCTGAGTCATATCACAAAATTAACTATAAAGGACGGTTTTGTTGTTGTTTTTTTAAAAAAAAATCTTTCTGCGGTGAAGTATAACTTAATGGTTATACTGATTACCAATTACCAATTACCAATTACCTCTCACAGCTCAAACTCACAAGTGATTTCTCGTTACCCGTTACCATCAACTATAATTTATCACTATATAAAATTCATTATCTATCTGACAGATTTATAAAAAAAAAACGAAAACAACAAATTAAAAATTATTTTTGTTTTCTGTACTTATTATATTCAAAGTATCAGTGAACCAATAAATAAAATATACATAAAAGTTATGTCGAAAAAAATTATTGTTTTTGGTGCCGGTATTGTTGGTAAGGCTATAGCCATAGATTTGTCAAAGAACTATTTTGTTACTTCGGCGGATATTGATGAGAAGTCACTTAATTACTTATCGGAAAGATATAATATAGATACGATTAATGTAAACCTGGTTGAGCGAGAAGTTGTTAAGAATCTTGTAAGGGATTATGATCTTGTAGTTTCTGCCGTTCCGGGGTTTATGGGTTATAAAATATTGAAGTATGTAATTGAAGCCGGAAAAAATATTGTTGATATTTCATTTATGCCTGAGGATTATATGAAACTCAATAAACTTGCGGTTGAAAAAGAGGTTGCTGCAATTACCGACTGTGGTGTTGCACCTGGGATGCCCAATCTTATTGCCGGCTTTTATAATGAAATAATGGATATTGAAAATTTTGAATATTATGTCGGCGGATTACCTAAAATCAAGAAATATCCTTTTAACTATAAAGCGCCTTTTTCTCCTGTTGACGTAATTGAAGAGTATACACGTCCGGCAAGGTTCATTGAAAAGGGGAATCTCTTGATCAAGCCTGCTATGAGCGACCCGGAACTTATCTTTTTTGAAAATGTCGGCACGCTCGAGGCATTTTATACTGACGGGCTGCGTTCACTTCTTCAAAATCTTGACCATATACCTAATATAAAAGAGAAGACACTACGATATCCCGGTCATATTGAACTTATAAAAGCACTAAAAGCCGCCGGTTTTTTTGGCCATGACCCTGTTATTATCAACAATACCTGTATTAAACCAATAGATTTTACCGGTAAGTTGCTTATTAAAAACTGGGAACTTAGACCGGATGAACCTGAATTTACGGTAATGCGTGTTATTATTGAAGGGAAGCAAAATAATAAGAGAAAAATGATAATTTATGATCTTTATGATGAATATGATAAGACAGAGAAACTTCCGTCCATGGCCCGTACAACAGGTTTCACAGCCACCGCCCATGCGGGAATGATACTTAATGGAATTTTTACCGGAAAAGGAATTTTTCCACTTGAACTGATAGGCAGGAACGAAAAGTGTTTTAAGTATATATTGGATTACCAGAAAAAGCGTAATATAAATTATGAAATTACCGAAAGGGAAATAAAATCTAATCAAGACCGTTAGTTGCCAATTATTAGCAGATACCTGTCAATCTTGCAACCCAAAAGTAAAGGCAGTATTATTGTAATATAGCAGGATTGTTTATTATCTGCGTCCTCCCAAAAATATCATAACAAAGTAGAGCAGGGTAGCCAGGGATGCCAGGGCTGCTACAACATAAGTTCTTGCTGCCCATCTGAGGGCGTCTTTGGCTTTTTCATGTTCCTGACCTGAAGTGAGTTCTGCCTGGTCAAGCCATACCAATGCACGCTTGGTAGCGTCGTATTCAACTGGCAAGGTAATGAAGCTGAACAATGTTGTTGCAGCAAACATCAATATACCTGCTAGTAAAATGCCGGGGAATTGATTTATGGTCAAAATGCCGATTAATAAAATCCACTGCATGTATTTGGAACTGATGCTAACTACGGGCACCAATGCCGAACGCATTTGAAGAAACGCATAAGCGCGGGCATGTTGTACGGCATGACCGCACTCATGGGCCGCCACCGCTGCAGCAGCTATGCTACGCCCGTTGTACACCTCGGGGCTGAGATTGACCGTCTTGTTCAAAGGATTATAGTGATCGGAAAGTTTTCCGGGAGTTGAAATAACTTTAACATCATAAATGGAGTTCTCATGAAGCATCTTCTCGGCAACTTCCCTGCCGGTCAAACCCGAACGTATGGGTATGCTACTGTATTTCTTGAATTTAGACTTTAACCGGCCGCTTACTATCATACCCAAAATCATGAAAAAGCCTATTACAATAAATACCTCCATTCCTATCATCATAACTGTAATAAAATTAAAAGTGCATAAAATCAAATAGTCCTAAAATAATGTATAATAAAAAAATCGATGCTTCTTTGTGCAAAATTAGTCAAAAAACAGACCATAATAAGCAGAACTGACATTTTGACTTGACTGCTGTTAAAAATATTTTTTATTTTAAAATTAACATATCTTACAGCCGATACTGTTTCTTGATTAACAAAGATAAAAGCAAGCCATAATTTTGAAATAATATTTAATTTTATCATTTTTTTACTCTACTGTCCGATATAAAATAAATTACGAGCATGCACTGAGCTTGTCGAAGTGGCAACAAGTCACTAAGCTTGTATTGAACGAAGTGAAATAACTCAAAGCTGATAGTATTGATTATCAAACTCTTAGTGTATCTTCGCGTCTTAGAGTTTTGTGGCATAAAAGAAATATAAATGTTACCATCGAAATAGTCAATTTTAATAAAATTGTTATCAATATTGATATTCATGAGTTTCAAAAGATTTTAATCGGACAGCAGTGATTTTTTATAGTGAATTATTGTTTTTAAAAATAAATTGTTACTATATTTGCCCAGAACAAATTGTTATCGGCAAACAACTTTTGCTTTAATTTGTTTAATCAATAATATATCAATAAATTATTTTAATTTTTGTCATAATAAATTACAGCAATAGAAAATATTTGTATCAGATGTGCTAAATTCAGTTATTTATTTTTTAACCAAAACTATGTTATTTTGAAAAAGATAATACTTACAGCCGGGTTTTTGTCGATTTTTTTAACAGCAACAACTCAGCCGCCATTTATTATGTATGATGATTTTAGCATTGGAGGTGGTATTTCTTACAGGCTAGGTATAAAGGAAGAATTTAGTTCTCCCGGAATTAACCTTGAATTTTATTATTATTTTATAGATTATTTTCGTAGCGGTATTGATTTGACCTACTATATCGTAGACGGTAATTTTTCACCCTCAGCTTTTGAAGCTAATATTAATGTTTGTGCCTTATTTTTTCCTGACAGGTATTGGTCAATATATGGGCTTGCAGGAATCCAATTTATCTGGATTGAATACGATTGGGGCGAAGAATTCGGTAAAGACAAACACTACGGTTTTGGTTTTAACCTGGGCGGAAGTGTTGAATACAACCTGGAAGATAACTTCAAGATCTTTGCCGAGCCTAAAATAACTCTTTATTGTATTGATAAATTCAGAATGACACCAAATTTTACATTAGGCGTTAGATATTTTTTTTAATTACAGGCTTTTTTCTTACCTTTATTTCATTATAATCCTGTTAACTTAATTTGTATCAACAGTTTGCCGGGTATTTTTTATTAATTTCTTCAGTTGTTTAACTTTAATATGATCTGTATGAACAAATCAGGCTTTGTACCCCTAAATTTAACCTGTTGTTTATTGATAATGTTAATATTTATATTGTCGGCAACTGAAGTTTTTGGGCAACACAGCGTAGAAGGTCGCATTATTGATTCACACACAGGGGAGCCTTTGCCTTTCGTGAATATTCTTATAAAAGACACCCGCCATGGTACTCTTGCCAATGTCGACGGGCTGTTTGAAATTAATCATAATAAACCTTTTGACAAACTGCTGTTATCATATGTCGGTTATGAGCCAAAAAAATACGTTATTGACCCTGGTATAAGATATCATCTTATTGAGATGTCTCAAAAACCGATCGAACTTGACGAAGTAGTAATATATCCCGGCGAAAACCCGGCACACAGGATCATTAACAATGTTATAAACTATCGTGATTCAAACAATCCGGAAAAAATGAGTTCCTTCAGGTATAACTCTTACAGTAAATTTATTATCACAGCCGCAATTGATGACGGTGTGCCTGAAAAATCCGATACCGTTAAACCCGGGGTACCCCCAGGCTTATCTGAATATATGCCGGATGACGTTAGCCCGCCCCCGATAGAAGAAGCACCTTTTGAGGATATTGAAAATGATGAACAAACAAGGGAGAGAATGCACATGCATCTGGAGGATCATCACTTGTTTATCTCAGAAACTTATAATGAACGAAAATTTTTATTTCCCGGTTATGATAATGAAAATGTCTTAGCCTCAAGGGTCTCAGGGTTGAAAAGTCCGATATTTGTGATGTTGGCTTCGCAGTTACAGTCATTTTCTTTTTATGATGATTATATTGAGATACTTACTGCCAAACATCTGAGCCCGATATCACCTAACAGCACAAGCAGGTATTTTTTCAATCTTGAAGATACACTTTATTCCGGTAACGATTCAATATTTATTATATCATTCAGGCCGGCCAGGGGCAGAAACTTTGAAGGTTTGAAAGGTGTACTTTATATAAATACATTTAACTGGGCTGTACAGAATGTAATTGCCGGACCTGCAGATGAAGATGAGGATGTTAGCTTATGTATCCGACAAAAATATAAGTTGATTGACAGCAGACAGTGGTTCCCTGTTGAACAACATACTACAGTGGAAATAAATTTATCAGCCGAAGAAAAACTGATAGGCGAGGGGAGAATGTACTTTGAAAACATTGAATTAAATCCTGAAATAAGAAGGCGTGACTTCAGCGCCTTTGATTTTTACTGGGATGACAAGGTTACAACCTTTGATGAAAGCTTTTGGGAAAAGCATCGTCGCGAAAGCCTGACCACAAAGGAAGTTAATACTTATCATTTTTTGGACAGCGTAGGTCAGGAGCTTGATTTCGACCGGTACGCCGAAGGCCTGGTAACCTTCTTTGACGGAAATATTCCCTGGGGAATTTTCGATATAGACATCTCGAAAGTATTAAACTATAATCGTTATGAAGGATTACGCCTTGGAGTACCGCTGAAAACCAACCACCGTCTTTTCAATTGGATAATCCTTAAAGCCTATGGAGCATATGGATTTAAAGATAATGCTTTTAAATATGGATTTGGCAGCGAAGTGATGTTGCATCGTAAATCGGATGTGCGTATAGGCTATGATCACCATAATGACCTTGCCGCAAGAGGAATAACCAGATTCTATCATCCGTTCAACTCGTTGTTAAACCTCCAGGCAAACCTTTACCAGACATTACCTGTCAGGAAAATGGATGAAAGCATTAAAAACAATGCATGGGTTGGGATGAGAACCTTTAGAAATAACCTGAATCTCAAACTGAGCTTCTCTGATGAAAAACTTACTGTAACCGACAACTATTATTTTGTCAATGAGAAGACTAAGGGCGATGAAGATAAAATATACGGATTTACCGAAACCAGCTTGCAAATGAGGTTTGCCCTTGGTGAAGTTTACATTTTCACACCCGCACGTATAATGCCGTTCTTCTCCCGAAATATTCGCCCAATTGCATATCTGAATATTACCAAGGGCTGGGATAACATTCTTAGTGGAGAATATGATTACTGGAAAGCGGAAATGCTTTTACAATACCATTATAATATTCGTATGCTCGGAACTCAAAGATGGTCATTGCAAGCCGGTATAGTTGACAGGTCAATCCCTTGGCAAAAGCTCTTTTCAGCACCCGGAATGAGCCCGATACCACTGTCAGTCGGTGAATCCTTTATTACAATGGAGGGGCAGTCAATGGTAAGCGATCAATATGCTGCTTTGTTCTTTTGGCATAACTTTGGCAGCTTGCTTTTTAGAAAAGACAGATTCTCGCCGGAGTTTACAATATTTGCTAA
>PWZB01000035.1 GCA_003567625.1 Bacteroidales bacterium
AACTCATTAAATATGTGTGATTTTTCAATATTTTCTGATTTCAGGAAGTTGCGCCTGGCAGGCGTGTTGTAAAAAAGGTTTTTTACGGCAACAGTTGTTCCTGCCGGGCATTGACAAGGATTTTGACTTTCTGCTACCGAGCCCTCAATAATAACTTCAGTACCTAATTCAGCATCTTTAGTACGGGATTTCAGCTCAACGCGCGATATAGAAGCTATGGATGCAAGTGCTTCACCTCTGAACCCCATCGTTTTTATTCTGAAAAGATCTGAAGCATTGTCTATTTTTGATGTTGAATGGCGTTCGAAACACATCCTGGCATCAGTTTCGGACATACCGTAACCGTTGTCGGTAACCCGGGCCAGCGTTTTACCACCATCTTTGATGATCAAAGTGATTTGGGTGGCCCCGGCATCTATTGAGTTTTCCAGCAACTCTTTAACTACAGACGCAGGGCGTTGAATTACCTCTCCCGCAGCTATCTGGTTGGCAACCGAATCTGGTAAAAGCTTTATAATATCGGACATTGATCTGTTGTTGTGTGAATTTTTATTTGAAAAGAAACATGCTTAAAGCAAAATAATTAAAAATATGACAGCTTTTGGCTTGCCTGAATCATGTATTAAATGAAAAATATTAAATAGATCAGCAGGAACAAGATAACCAATATAATAAAAAGCCTGCTGCGGGCAGCAACACGTGCTTTTGCATGCGATGAACGTTTCCAGCGTAATTGCATACGATCACGCAAGGCTTTTTCATAGTCTTTCTTTCCTTCTTTGGCTTCGGAGTATGCCGTTTTTGAAAGCTTCTCCAAAGCCTCTTTACGAGCATCATAATAAACAGGCTTATAATTGTACTGCTTATTTTTTGGTGTCTTAAAAAATGTTAAAGCCATTATTCCTTTATTAACGTTTTGTTTCTTTTTTACAAAATTATCTTTTTAATCTGAAAATTTCAAATATTTTTACATCAGCTTTATCATTATTAAAAAGTTGTTTATATTGTTTAATAAGGTTTTTAATGAGCCGAAACAGTAAAAGAATGAATACTATGCGGTTGGCAAAGATCACTGATTTGAAGGATATAACCGAAATCTATAATCAAGCTGTTTTATCCGGTTTTGAAACCGCAGATATGGTTGTAACAGAGCCGGAAGAAAGAATAGAATGGTTTAACGGGCATAAGGAGAACGTTTACCCTGTATTTGTTTATGAATTGGATAAAAAGGTTGTTGGTTGGGTGAGTGTAAGCCCATACAGGCCCGGTCGTAAAGCATTAAGATATACTGTGGAAATAAGCTATTATGTACACAAGGATTTTAAGCGTAAAGGAATTGGCAGCAGGTTGATAGAATATGTTTCAACCAGGTGCAGAGAATTAAACTATAAGACAATCATTGCCATAATATTGGACAAGAATATAGCAAGCATTAAATTACTTGCCGGGTTCGGTTTTGAAAGGTGGGGTCATTTGCCAAATGTTGCTGATTTTAACGGTGTGGAATGCGGGCATCTGATTTATGGGCGAAAGATTTGAAAATCGTCGGTTATTTTCATTTTTTAATACCGGTTTTACCGGAAAGTAAATATGCGTGTTTTGTAAAATTTTGTTTTTGAATTTTGGTGACTTTAAGAGAGAAAAAATTGCAAAAAGATTATCTTTTTTTGTAATTTTAGACCAATAAAACTAAGCTAATGATTAAAAATTATTCATCATGGACGATAGATTAATCACTATTGCTACCGATCATTACACTGCAGCGGAGGTTCTCAAGGCACGTTTGGAAGATGCCGGTATAAAGTGTTTTTTGAAAAATGTCAATATCGTACAGGGTGCACTTTCCGAGGGGGTTAGGGTACAGATAAGTGAAAAGGATGTTGAAAAGGCTTTGCAACTGATACATGCATGGAAAGCTGAACAGGAAAAAACCGAAATGAAGGATATTAAGGATATTCGAAGGATATTGGTTCCGGTTGATTTTTCGGATTATTCCAAAAATGCTTGTATATATGCGCTCGATTTGGCTTATAAATTAAAGAGTGATCTGAAAATTTTTCATGTTTATTATGCGCCCATTATAGACCTTGTGCCGATTACAGATGCCTACAGCGTACAGGTTGATATGGATATTAACCTCAGGGAAATGGAAGAAAGTGCAAGGAAAAAGCTTGTAAGTTTTGTAAAAGAAATTAAAAGTATAGCGAAGGAGAGAAGCATGGAAGAGGTGAAGATAAGCTACTCGCTGCGTGAAGGAATTATTGAGGATGAAGTAGCCTCTATGGCTGATAATTATAAGCCCGGAATTATTATTGTAGGAACTAAAGGCAAGGGCGAGAAGCAAACTGAAATAATCGGAAGCGTTGTTTACCGCATCTGTGATAAGTCAAGGGTACCCGTACTTGCTATACCCGAAAAATCAGAATTTACTACCGACACTGAAGTAAGAAATGTAATTTACGCAACAGAATTTGATGATTCCGACTTCGTTGCCATAAGACGGTTGATGAATATTTTATCTCCCTTTAATGTGAATATATACTGTATTCATATCGCAAAAGATGGCAAAAAAACCTGGAATGAAGCAAAAATGAATGCCCTGAAAGATTATTTCAAGAAAGTAAAAAAAGGTGTTAAAATAGAATGTGATTTGCTTGAAGGTAGTGATATTTTTAAAGAGCTTGAAGACTATATCGAAAAACAAAATATTGACCTGATTGCTTTAAGCAACAGGAAGCGGGGGCTTATTTACAGGTTATTCAACCCTGACATTACCAAACAGCTGTTGTTGCGAAGTACAATGCCGCTGCTGATCTTCAGGTCTTAAACCTTTGAGTCTTTTACCCGGCAACCGGATTAAAAAGCGCTGTAGTTAATTTTTTACGGTAATCCTGCAAATACAAAGCCTGTAACATCTATGATTAAAAAGCGCTGTAGTTAATTTTTTACCCCTACAGCGCTTTTATTCTTGTTGAGCATAAAACTTTACATATCATCCAAAAGCTCTCTTACCTTTTTGGAAACTTCGTTGGTTTTCTTCCTTGATTCTTCAGCTGTTTTACTTGCATGAGCCAAAACATCATCCCAGGTTTCGAGAGTTGCTTCCTTAACATTTGCTAACTCTTCATTCAGCCTTGATTTTTGCTTTTTGAGTTTGTTACGTTTTTCTTGCAACTTTTCTTCTAGTTCGCCGGAAGCTTTTTCAATTTCTTCATCAAGATACTCAATCCGCTCCCCAATATCATTTCTTATCTGCTTGATATTAACTTCTGTCTGATCTTTTGCTTCTTTTAACCTTTCTTCCTGAACCCGACGGGCCTGCCTTTGACCATCACCACAGGATGAAAACAACAATAATACCAGTAATAAGAGCGATACACTTTGAATTTTTTTTGTTAAGCCGGTTGTGTGATTTATTCTTAATAGAGTTTTCATAATAATATTTTTTTAAAATGAATAATAATGAATTGTATGTAGTTTAACAGCGTGATCAAAATAATATCATTTTTTTATTATGTTATGGTAAAAACATTAAATTAAAGTAAATAAAAGAAAAAAAAACATTGCAACGAATATAACAAAAAATATGGACTAAAAAAAAATTGTGGAAGATAAATTTACTACAATCATTATATAATCTGTTTTTATATATAATTTTTTAATGATAAACATTGCATTTTAGTGTATTTAATGACATAGTGGTATAATTTTTCTATAAAAGCATAAAGGTACTGGTTTTTAATAAGTTGGAAAACATCCATAATTTAATCAGGACAAACGAAAAGCTTTTCAATATGCTTTTTATGTTTAATAAGCGTTTTTATATATTTTGGTATCATCTGAGAGTTTTCATGTTTTATCGAAGAAATAGTTTTAATCCGTCGTATGCAGGCGAAATATTATCAGGCAGCATTTTTTCAATTTCTTTGTGGAGCCCCATCTGATGGCTGATGTGTATGATATAGCCATATTCCGGTTTCAGGTTGAGTAGTATATCAACAGCTTCCTGCAGTGAAAAGTGTGAGATATGTTTTTCTTTTCTAAGAGCGTTAATTATCACATATTTTGACCCTCTCATTTTATCAAGTTCTTCAGGCTGAATTTTGTTTGCGTCGGTCAGATAAGAGAATTCGCCGATACGGAAGCCGAATACAGGTAGTTTATGATGAAGGGCTTTTATAGGCAATATTTCAAGGTCTTTGATTCTAAAAGGTTTGTTGTAAATGCCATGCATGTTTATTTGAGGTACGCCGGGGTATTTATCATCTTCAAATGCGTAGAAGAATTCTCTTTTTATTGAATCCATCACGTTGTGTCGGGCATAGATATCCATGGCTTTTTTATGTACCCAGTTAAAGGCTCTCACGTCATCAAGGCCGCCGATATGGTCTTTGTGGTCGTGGGTAATTAAGATGGCATCGAGCTTTTTGACCTGTTCGCGCAGCATTTGCTGGCGAAAATCAAGCCCGGCATCAATAACTATCCTGGTTGTTGGTGTTTCAATCATAACCGAGGTGCGTAAGCGCTTGTCAAGTATATCATTGCTTTTGCAAACCCTGCAATTGCATGCTACAACCGGTATGCCCTGAGATGTCCCCGTTCCTAAAACCGTTACTTTCATATATCTCATCCTTTTGTGCGATGCCCGAAAATCACTATATGCTTCCGTACAAATTTATATAAATATTCGTGTAATACTAACATTTAAATGGAACACACAATATTAATCCGTTACCCGTTCACCCCGTTGGATAAATTTATAAAAAACGGGAATTTATAAAAAGCAAATATCCAACAGGGTAAATCGCAGATTTTCGCTGATAAATATAATTGATTATCAGGAATCTATGATCTGCGTA
>PWZB01000062.1 GCA_003567625.1 Bacteroidales bacterium
TCCACTGAAAACTCATATTCTCATATTCATCCTGTGAAATGTAATACCCTCCGTTTGTTCTTGAATATTCAATATCAATACCGAAGATGTTCCTGATATCCTTAATATCCCTTTGAAGCGTACGTTTTGAAAAACCAATGTCCAGAGTGTCGTCATGAACCTGTAAAAACTCAAGCTGATTATAAACGTAATCAGATATTTCGTCAAACTTGCAATATGGTTTTGACCTTAGCTTTTGGATAATAAGCAAGTAGCGCGATATATAGCCCTTTTTCGACATAGTTGTAAAAATTTGGTTATCGTTTATACATCAAAGATAAGACATTAAAACGACAAACTGTGTCGTTGTGATGAAAATGTTTTTGGATTTTTCTCACCGGAATTTTTCTGTATCTGACCGGATTTTTCATTTTTGGGGTTTTTGTGAATTGAATGATTGGTTGGTGGGGTTGACGGTTTGGTTTACGATTGAACCGGTTTGGTTAACGGTTGGGCTGGTTGGGTTGACGATTGAACCGGTTGGGTTCACGGTTTGGCCGGTGCGATGGACGGTAGAGATGCCCAAATTGGGCGTCTCTACAATCCACCCCCCGCGTCAGTTCCATCCATTCCGCTATTGCTAATGATCTTACCTGATCCGTTAATATGATTTATTATTACGGATGATTAGTCGTGAAAATTAATACTTATATTTGAACATTTTTTGTAAGACGCATTCATTAACATATAAAACCAGACAATTAATATGGAAAACATTAAGATTATTACATGGAACATTAATGGAATACGAGCCGCGGTAAAAAAAGGGTTATATGATAAAGTGAAAGATTTAGACCCCGATATATTATGTTTGCAGGAAACAAAAGCAAATAATGATATAGTAGAACAAATCGCTGAAGAGCTTAATGGTTATCAGTTGTACGTTAACTCAGCTGTAAGACCCGGCTATTCGGGTACAGCAGTTTTTACACGTATAAAACCGATTTCTCATAAGTATGATATGGGTATAGAGGAGCATGACCAGGAAGGCAGGCTTATCACAGTTGAATATAAAGGATTTTTTCTGGTAAATGCTTATACCCCTAATTCAGGTGCCGGGTTAAAAAGGCTGGATTATCGCGAAAAATGGGATAACGACCTTGTTGAATATTTAAATACACTTAAATCCCAAAAGCCTTTGATCTTAACCGGAGATTTCAATGTAGCACATGAACCGATAGACCTGGCACGTCCTAAAGAAAATTATGACAAAACTGCCGGGTACACGCAAAAGGAAATTGACGGCTTTAAAAAGATCCTATCGCTTGACCTGGTGGATACTTACCGCCATTTTAACGGTGAGAAGATTCAATATACATTTTGGAATCAACGCTTCAGGGCACGTGAAAGGAATGTTGGCTGGCGTATAGATTACTTCATGGTGAGCCGGCAAATTATTGAACAGGTCAAGTCGGCTTTTATACTGGATGAAGTGATGGGATCAGACCATTGTCCGGCAGGGATTGAACTACACAAGGGACTAGTGGAGGATTAGCATGTGTTTAGTTGTAACTTTTCTTATCAAAAACTTCCATTTTTTTAAAAAAAAGTAGTTTCGTTGTAAAAAAGTATTAGACTAGTTTTAAAAATTATTAGTTTTGTATTATTAAATTATTATTAACTATTAAAACTAATATCAAAAGCTTATAAATACCAACATTGTTTATTGGTATTTAAGCTTATTAATTAAATCAATCTAAAAACTAAAAATCAGCGAATTATGAGAAAAATCAAATTATTATTATTTTCAACTGTTTTCGCTTTGTTATTAGGCGGTATTAATCTTTATTCGAATGAACCTTTTGCTCCTGTATTCAGTGTTCCTGATGGTATTGAGGATAAGGCTGAATGGAAAGAAAGGCAGGAAGAAATAAAAAGAAAACTACCTTCAAAAAGTGAGGTTGGAATACCTGCGTATCCCGGAGCTGTTGTATATGAGGTATACACGGCACAAGAACTAAGCGAGTCATCATACTCCCCAGTATCTGATGCTCCGGAACTTGCAAAAATTACAATTCTTGCTACTGATCCCGTTAATAAAGTTGCCGAGTTTTATTCAAATAATCTTCCCGAAAACTGGGAGTTTGATCCAACAATGAATAGTTTTTGGGATGGTGATTATGAATATTCTATGCAGCTTATACAAGGTCCTGATATTAGTATTGAGGATGGCCAGTTCATGGTGGGTACACCCCAGGAAAAAGTTGTTCCTGACTTGGGTTGCTCAATAACAATCATCTATATACCCAATTAGCAGACAGCTATGGGTCCGTTTTTACAGAGCTCAACTTTCAATTCCGCTGAAGGATAATACAAGAGCTCAAATTCCATACTCTATTATTGAAAAAATATTGATGAATTTATTTACATAAGTAAAGCTTTTTAATCATTTCCAAATATCAGATTTAATTTAAATCTGTAAAAATGATATTGCAAATTGAGTATTTTAATTTACCATGTTTTTTATTATTTCTCAATTAATGAGAAAGAATAATTTTTAAATCATAAGTAATCATAATTATAAACTAAAACTAAATGAAAATGAAAAAACTTAAATTAAAAAAACAAATAACCCCAATTTTGATTTTAGGGTTATTATCTACATTAGTATTAAGCTGTGATAAGGATGATGACAATGATATTGCTAAAGGATGTGTTGATGCCGATGGCAATGTTTACGAAACTATAAAAATAGGTGATCAGGAATGGATGGCTGAAAATCTTCGTGCTACTCAATTCAACAATGGGGATGCTATACATACCGGTTTAGATGATGAAGAATGGCAAAGTAATAGAGATGGTGCTTATGCCGTATATCCCCACGAAGATCTTGATGGACTTGGATCGCAATCAGAAGTGGTGGAAGCATACGGTAAATTATACAACTGGTATGCTATTGACAATGACGGTGGTATATGCCCTGATGGATGGCGAGTGCCTACCAATGATGACTGGGAAGAGTTGGTTGATTATGTTGAAGCCCAGGGATATACAAACAGTTCAGGTGAACAAGAAGGTGCAGGCAATGCCTTAAAATCCCGCAGACAGGTTGACTCACCTTTAGGTGGGAATAGTGCAACATCGGAGCATCCACGCTGGGATTCGGACAATACACATCACGGTTTTGATCAGTTTGATTTTGCAGCACTTCCCAGCGGCAGGCGCTACTCTACTGGTAGCTTAAGATATGCTGGCAGTGAAGTTCACTTATGGAGTTCAGATTCCTTCAGTGCTGAACTGGGCTATGCCTGGGGTCTGGACTATGACAGCGGCAGCTTGTCACGCGCATTTGCCAGAAAGGAATTTGGTTTTTCCGTTCGCTGCATCAAGAATTAATGCATTTATTTACTGTAGGTGCAAATTATTGTAGAAAAATAAGTATTCACGAACAGCCTTAGCTTCTTATAGGGGATGAATGTTCATCTCTTAAGACCCTGGGGGTTTCAGGAAACCCCCAGGGTCTTAAGAATTAGCAAATGCTTAGCTTCGGCTTTGTTTTATTACTACTTTTTCATCAAAGAAAAAGCTCTGCTACCATAATGTTACCGTTATGTGGTTTATGATGTGAGGAATTACCAACACCCGGAGTCTATGACCAAAAGCTTTACTACCTTATTTTATCAAAGCCCTCACCATAAACGCCCATAACTTTGGCTACCGAAATAAATGCATCGGGATCAATCTCTTTTATGGTTTGAAAAACTTTTGCAGTTTCATAACGTTTGGCAACCACCATGAGAACTGCAACGTCTTTTTTGGTGTACCAGCCTTTGCCGTTGAGAAGTGTAATGCCTCTGCCAATATTATTGGCAATATGTTCGGCAATTTCATCATGCTTTTTAGAGAAAATAAAAAGCTGTACACTTTGCCTGTGTCCCATCAAAAACATATCAATAGAATAAGATGCCACACCAAGCATTACATAGCCATAAACAATGGTTTCTATTGAGCGGAAAATTAAGTATGATGATGCAATAATTATGACATCAAATAGAAGAATTATCTTACCATGACTGATATTGCGGTATTTGTTGATGATAACTGCAAGTATCTCTGTGCCCCCGGTACTGCCACCACGGGTAAAAACCAAACCGATTGATGCACCTGCCAGTATACCACCAATTATAGCTGACATAAAGCGATCATCTACAATAGGCTCTGTAATATGATATTGTAATAATCCCAGGAAAAATGATAAAACTATAATTCCGTAAATAGTACGTATACCAAAACCAAAACCTATGCTTTTTATGCCAAAAATTAATAGTAATGCATTTATAACAAGAAGAGTTGCTCCAACAGGAATGCCGGTAGAATAAAACAATAATGCTCCTACACCGACTATTCCCCCTCCAACAATATTTGAAGGTAATATAAAGGCTGTCCATGCCAGGGCATTTACGAACAAACCAACTGTTATAATGGAATAGGTTTTTAGTGAATTCAGTACTTGCTCTTTTCTTGTTGCCTTTTTCATTATTTTTTGTTTTGTGATAAATTAAACAAAGCGCAAAGGTAAATTTTAATTTTATTTTTTTATAACCGGTAAAAGGAAAAATTGTTGTTTATGAGACCTGATTGTTATTTAAAATATTGTATCTTTGCACCCTCAAAATAATAACTATTTACTAATCAATAATTTGGGGTACAATTGCAGTATTCCTTAATAAAAAAATTTTAAAAAAATGAAAACAGTATCTATTAGCGGTTCTCTAAGGGAGAACGTAGGGAAAAAAGATGCTAAGGAAAAACGTAAAGAAGGACTTATTCCATGTGTATTGTATGGAGGAAA
>PWZB01000137.1 GCA_003567625.1 Bacteroidales bacterium
TAAAATTATTTGATTATAAACTTTAATTCATTATAGCCACAAAGACTCAAAGGCTCAAAGACTCACAAAGAACTGAATATCTGCACATTACTCTTAGTGCTTCTTTGTGTTTTGGTGTCTTAGTGGCAAGATTAATTCTTAACCGGACACTAGTGATAAATTGATTTTAATCAAGTATTCTGTTTTATCATTTGTCCATAGCCCTGAACATTTCATCTCTTTTATCAGGCGGTGATGTGCGAAGGCTTACAATTATAGTAACCAGAAATGACAATGCAAATGCAGGTACCAGCTCATATATCAGATCACTGAGGAACAGATTCCATATTATTACCGTAACCGCCCCTGTGATAACTCCAGCAATTACTCCTGCATGTGTTGTTCGTTTCCAATATAATGCAAGTATTGTAGTAGGTCCAAAAGAAGCTCCCAAGCCTGCCCATGCAAATAACACCAGCCAGAATACAAGTTCGCCTGCAAGCCATCCCATTATTATCGCCAGCACCACAAGTAAAAAGACAACCGTGCGGCTCATAAACACAAGTTTTGACTGAGATACTTCCTTGCCCTTCATTATCATTTTTTCGTAAACATCTCGTACGACGGCAGATGCGCCCACAAGCATCTGAGAGTCGGCTGTGGATACAATCGCTGCAAAAATTGAGGCTATAACAAGCCCAAACATGACAGGAGTTAGATGCTCCCAGGCAAGCATAGGATATAAATTCTCAGAATCACCGGCAGGAAGCATTATTAGTTCAGGATAGTAAAGTCTGCCAACAAGCCCTACAAACAATGCTCCACCTGCCATGATTATGTTGGCCAGAGTTCCCATCAAAGCAACCGACTTAAAAGCACGAGGGTTTTTTATTGACATATACCTTGAAATGACGTGAGGGTTGCCGGGAGGGCCTAAGCCTATTCCCAAAAAGCCTATCATGGCACCTATACTCAATGCCGTTGGATTTACAAACTCACCTGACTCAAATTCTCTGAGAAGGGTTATGAACTGTCCAAAACCGCCAATGTCAATAATCCCTACTACAGGAACTATAATTAACGCTGCCATAATAACAAATGCCTGTATTGTATCAATAAGGCTTACTGCCAAAAAGCCACCAAGGATAACGTATATAAGTACCACCGCGGCAGTTAGAAAAAGTGATGATGTTTCGGTTATATTATAGCATGCCGAAAAAGCTTTTGCACCTGCCACCAACTGGGCTGAAACATAGGATATCATAAAAAGTGCAATGATAAAAACTATGATAACCCTGAGCCGGCCTTTCTTGTCTTCAAATCGTGCCGTATAAAAGTCGGGCAGTGTAATGCAGTCAAATTTTTCCGTAAAACGTCTTATCCGCCCTGCATAGTAGAAAAATAACAAAAACTCCACAAAGATGTAACCCACAGCAGCCCATAATGCCGATAAGCCCATGGTGTATGCCATACCCGTAAATCCCAATAATAACCATGCACTACGGGCCGATACTACCGACGACATCGCCACAACCAAACGGTTCATCTGCCGCCCGCCTATAAAATAATGGGTAATACCTTTGGATGAAAAACGGGAGGATAATACACCAATCGCAATAATTATTACCAGATAAGCTATAAAAGAAATGATTGTTCCCGGTGTAGGGTCTATCTGAATAGCTATTCCTTCATCCATGCTATTGTTTTTTAGTTTTAAATTTCATTTTTCCCAAAAATACAGGAACGAAAATAAAAATATTTTGGAAAGTTATAAGACTTTTTATTCTATTTGATTTGGAGTATTATCAAATATCTATGACTATTAAATTATTTCCACATTATCTTTCAGCACCCATCCAACGTTTCCATTTGCAAGCTTTATTTCATACCATTCTCCGAGCTCCTGCCTGATCTCTACTTTAGTACCCTGATGTATAACAAACAAATCAGGGCTTGAAGCGTCTGGTGCACTTTTAGCTGTCAGCCTGGGTGTAAATACTATGGCTTCATTTTCGTAAGTCAATTTATTGTACTGCTTCTGTGCAAACACCAATGATAATGAGGTAGCTGTAATAAACACCAGCAAAAGGATAAAAGCAGTTTTTTTGAAAAAGCTTCTGCTGCTGATAAAAAACCAAATAAGGCTTGCGAAAAGAGCTAACACAAAAATTATAGCTGTAATAGCCCATCCTTTTTCCGACTGCAATGTAATTAAGCTTTGCCACCATTGCTCATAAAACAACTTTGGCACAGGCTCAATACGGTCAACAATATGTGTACGGGCTACATGCAAGTTAAATAAGATATTGTCATCGTTAGGTTTTAACCGTTTCGCACGTTCATAGTTCAGAATCGCTTTTGCAATCTTGTCATTTCTGAAATAAGCATTACCAAGATTATAATACAGCCCGGCGGCTTCGTATCCCTCTTCCAGCACTTGTTCATAAAGCTCAGCAGCATAAGCATATTCATTTTGTGCATAAGATTCATTGGCCTTTTCAAGCAGTTTCCGGGGTGAATTGCCACTGCATGGAGCAGCAATCATAAATAATAAAACTAAAGCCTTTATGTAAAAAATACGTTTACTCAACATCTTTTAATTTTTATCAAATTATGATTTTTTCTTTCGAAGCCATTTTTCAGTATTCACAATGGTATCATGTGCAAGAGAGAACACCTCATCCATGTTCTTTTCCTTATCACCGGGAGCAAACCTGGCATATTCACAGTGATCCAAAGTACTTATAAACTCTTTTATGATGCTATCCGGAACTTTTTTCGCAGTAAGGTTTTCCTTAACATTATCTTTGTTAAGTTCCGAAACGGGGATGTTCATTTTGTCCGATACATAACCCCAAAGGGTTTTGAATATCTCATCATAAAACTCAGCATCTTTGTTTTTCTGTAATAATTTTCCTGCAAGCTTAAGCCTCTTCTTTGCAGCCCTGTTTGCCTGTTTGGTACGCAACGTTGCAAGATTGCTTTCATTACGAAGCTTTTTGTAATATAAAACTATAAAGACAATAAATATCAATACAGGCAATGCGATCAAAGCATAAAACAATGGTGAACGGAAAAAGATAGTTCCAACAGGCTGCAAACTAATATTCTCTGGATAAATGTACCTAATATCAGATCCAATATATTTAACATCTTCCCGGGCAGTTCTTTCTGAAGCTGTAACTGCTGATGGCCCTCCTTCAACGGTTATTAAAAACGGGGCACTTGACAAAGTTTTATATTTTTCACTTTCAGGACTAAAATAAGAAAGTTCAATCGATGGGATCTCAAATTCCCCTTCAGTCCGCGGGATCAGTAAATATTCGTAGTTACGGCTTCCGCTGACACCGGCAGTTGTGGTACGAATATCGTCAGAAATCCGTGGATCATAAACATCAAGGTTGGTGGGAAAGTTAACAGCAGGAGGATCAGCCATGCTAAGATTTCCTTTTCCGGTGATTTTTACGTTCAGGGAAGTCGCATCATTTGTTTGAATCTGATCATTGTCAATTGATGCCGACATGGTAAAATCTCCAACAAGCCCCTTAAATGATGATGGCCTGTTTTGAACCGGCAAAGGTTTTACTTCAAATGTTACAGGGTTTGATCGGATTGTTTTGCGCGCTGTTTGCCGGTCGGAGAAGAAATCATCAAACCAGCTGCCATCCCTGCGCCTTGCAGTGCGCCTGACAAAGCATTCCACCTCCAACGGCTCGATGGTCAACTTTCCGCTTCTTTGCGGAAACAAAGCAACACGGCGAATCTCAGCAACCTGGTATCTTTGCCCGTCAATGGTTTTAGTTTCCGGATGCCTGGCACGGTCATAATCAGTGATGTCTTCTGACCAGAAGCCTTGATAGGAGGGTAGACGGTCTATTGAATATTGTGTCACTGAAACACGGGTGTATATTTTGTACATGATGGTAACTTGTTCACCCTGAAATGGATTGGCTTTACTGGCATAAGCTCTGATAAATAACTCACTGTCATCTTCGGGTATGGTTTCTACAGGCCTTGATGGATCATCAACTGCCGGTGGCGGATCATCCGACTCTAATACAGTTATTGACAGACTGTTGGAGTGATATGTGTCTCCATTAATAACAGCTTCTGCAGGGCTTATTGAAAATGAGCCTTCATCTACAGGCATCAATATGTATGTGTATGTATATGATTGTGTACGTGTTACTTCACCATTGATGACCTGAACAGATGAACTGGAAGACTGCATCGGGCCTGATACTATCCGGAAACCCTCAAATGATGGCGCATTAAAACTGTCAGGTGTTTCATTCAGTTTGAACGAAACCCTGAAGTTTTCACCTACCTTTACCGTTGACGGCGCAGCAGCACTAAACTCTACCTCATCAGCATAAACTGAGAGTGGAATAATAAGAATAATAAATAGTAAAAAGGCTTTCATTATTTTAGGTTACTTATAGGTCTTTGTATTAATGATTACAATTCTAATAAATTGGTCTTTTTTTCTTTAAGATGTTTTATGATTTAAGAACAAGGAACATCGATTTATGATTTATGATGTTTAAGATAATCTTTTAAATGATATTCAACTTCTAAAATCAAAAATCGTTAATCCTTGTTCGATATTCAGATCAACTAAATTATATTCTTTAGGCGTATCATGTTTAATTTCATCAATTTATATCAGCGATCATCTGCATAATCCGCGTTCCATTTTTTCACCATTCTCTCTCCGGTTTAACCCTCGGCACTTCAGACTCTTCTCTTTTAATTTCCTCCTGTATTTTTTGTTCCATTTGGTTTAATGCATCAAGTATTCTCTCAGCATCTTCCTGTGAAATTTGGTCTGGCATTGGCTGTTGTTCA
>PWZB01000130.1 GCA_003567625.1 Bacteroidales bacterium
ACCAAGACTCTAAGACACTAAGATGCACTAAGGGCTTTATAATCAGTACAATCAGCTTTGTGAGTCTTAGTGTTTTTGTGTCTTAGTGGCTATATTTAATTTTAATCGGACAGTAGTGAATTCAAATCACTAATTTTGACCAACTAATTAAAAAGATAGTATATGAAAATAAAACATGTTTTTGATAATAACAAAAAATGGATTGAAAAAAAGCTCAAATCTGACAAAGATTATTTCAAAAAATTATCAAAGCATCAGAAACCCGGGATTCTTTACATAGGTTGCTCTGACAGCCGCGTAACAGCCGAAGAGCTTATGGGCGCACAGCCCGGCGAGGTTTTTGTTCACAGAAATATCGCCAACATGGTTTCAAGTACGGATTTGAGCGCAATGTCGGTTATTAATTACGCGGTGTGCCATCTGAAAGTGAAACATATTGTTGTTTGTGGTCACTATTACTGCGGAGGAATCAATGCAGCTATGCAACCTGCCGATATGGGAATCTTAAACCCCTGGCTGAGAAATATCAGAGATGTATATCGCCTACATAAGGATAAACTCGATAAAATCGAAAACAGTGAATTGAAAAATAAAAGACTGGCAGAGTTGAATGTACAGGAGCAATGTATTAATATCATCAAAACATCGGAAGTGCAAAAAGCTTATAAAGAAAGAAGCCTAAGAGTTCACGGATGGGTATTTGATATCCGAAGCGGCAGGATCATTGATCTTAAAATCAACTTTGAAAGAATATTAAAAAATATTATGGAAATATACCGTATAATTTAAACTTCAAGCGTTCTATAGCTTTTCCGGTTTTCCAAATCCTGGCTGATGAAATTGCAAAACCTGAAAACTTATATCATCTTTTTAAAAAAAATATTGAATATTACCAATATGATATTATAATTTATGTAATTTTAACACCGGCATAATAATTGATAGATTACTTCTATCCTTTTAATCTGATCTTTTACTAAATTTTTTTTTGTTATCCATAAAACAAGAAATTATGAAAGCCGATAAAATTAATTTATTGATGCTGTTTGTGTTATTTAGTATTAATACAAAAATATTTGCAGATTCCCCTTTGACATCTACTCCATATTCCGCTGCATACGGAAATGAATACATTATTATCATAGCCTCGGAAACAAACGGCCTGCTAACAACTGACCTGATGAATTTCCTGGCAGATGAAACCCAACCAATTGCTTTAAAGATGGCAGTAATAAACGAATTAGGCTGGGAGGTAAAAGGAAAGAATAATGCTTCAATATTTTTTGATCATTTAAAGCAAAACAACGGTTATAGAAACGAAAACCATTTTTTGAGAACAGAAAAAGGTTATGAATTATTATGCTTTGCTTATTTAATGGCTATGGACAATTATTTTAATGTTGATAATGCTATTGATTATGCCGAAAAAGCATTGCAAAAGAACCCCGAAAGTTTTACATTCAACCTGATTACAGCTATTATAAAAGCACAAAAAGCAATGAACAGCGACTGGTGCGAAGTTTACAGAATAGCCGACAAGGTCAGAAAGAATATATCTTTAATCAGAGACATGAACGATGAAGCTGTAAAAATAATATTCGACTATATCTCCTTGTATAAAAAGTATTGTTAGGCTGTCATGTTTATTAATAAACATCATAAGACTTTTCCAAAAAAATTAAATGGTTTGATCAGATCATTTTTAACATTTATCCCTGATAAAACCAACAGAGAATTATCATCGGTTTTGTTAATTATTTCATTGATAATAATAGCTTTTTTTTCAATAAAAAGACCTGTTATAGATGATCCGGCGTGCACGGTAATGATTTCGGAAGACGGATCTCTTTTGGCTGCCACTATTGCGTCGGATGAGCAATATCGCTTCCCTGTATCTCAAGATGTTCCTGATAAATTTGCACGATCTGTTATTGAATTTGAAGACCGTTATTTTTACAACCATCCCGGCATTAATCCCTTTTCGATAATAAGAGCTGCTTTGAACAACATAAAGGCAAGGCGTATTGTACAGGGCGGGAGCACTATCACCATGCAGACTGTGAGGCTTTATCGCAAAGGTAAGAGCCGGACTTTTTTTGAAAAGATCATCGAAGCTGTGCTTGCTTTACGGTTGGAGCTGGGCAGCACCAAATCGGAAATACTTTCAATGTATGTATCGAATGCTCCGTTTGGTGGCAATGTTGTCGGGTTAGATGCGGCGGCATGGAGATACTACGGACGTTCAGCACATGAGCTCAGCTGGGCTGAGTCGGCTGCCTTGGCCGTCCTGCCTAATTCACCGGGTTTGATATTTCCGGGCAAAAACCCTGACATGCTCAGAGAAAAGCGCGACAGGTTGCTAAAAAGACTTTACGAAAAGAACCATATTGACAGCATTACATATAAACTGGCACTGCTTGAGCCATTACCGGGTAAGCCCAAGCCTCTGCCGCAGGTTGCACCACACCTTCTTTTCAGATCCATTGCGGATGGTAAAAAAGGAGAGGAAATAGTTACATCCCTTAATCCTGTGCTTCAGGAACGAGCCTTAGACATTATGGAACGCCATCACCATCGCCTCGCCGGCAATCAGATACACAATGCAGCTATACTGGTGCTGGATGTTGAAACCAACAAAGCTTTGGTGTACATTGGGAATACTCCGGGCGAACATCATGGCAACTATGTTGATATCATTACAGCACCCCGCAGTACGGGAAGTATCCTGAAACCCTTTCTATATGCCTCTATGCTGCATGATGGCATGTTGCTTCCCAATACTCTTGTGCCGGATATCCCAACACAAATCGGCGGCTATATGCCAAAAAATTTCCATCCCGGACACGACGGCGCAGTATCGGCTTCACGGGCTATATCACGCTCGCTAAATGTGCCGGCAGTAAGAATGTTACAACAATATGGCGTTGAACGATTTCATTATATGTTGGGTAAACTGGGTTTAACTAATGTAACACGCTCTCCTGAAAACTATGGCTTATCGCTTATCCTCGGCGGTGCCGAAGCCACATTATATGATTTAGCCGGGGTATATGCTGCTATGGCCCGTACCCTGAACAACTACAGAACAAATCAGAGCAGATACAACCAAAACAACTACCGTCCGCCTGATTATGTTGCCGGCAGCAATGCAACAGGCAATGATGTTCTTTTAGATCATTCCGTACTTGATGCATCTGCGATTTACTTCTGCTTTGAGGCTATGAAGAAAGTAGCACGCCCCGACGAACTTGCAGGATGGCAATATTTCGCTTCTTCGCGGTCAGTTGCATGGAAAACAGGTACAAGCTTTGGACACCGTGATGCATGGGCAATAGGTTTAAACCCAAAACATGTTGTAGCTGTGTGGGTTGGTAACGCCAGCGGCGAAGGACGTCCAAATCTTACAGGTGTGTCCGCTGCCGCACCCATACTGTTTGATGTCTTTGCCATTCTCCCACCCGCACCCTGGTTCGAAAAACCAATAGATGACATGGCTTATGTACCGGTTTGCCGGCAAAGCGGGCACAGAGCATCAAATATATGCACCCCGAAAGATACAACATGGATACCCGTTAAAGGACTGGAAACCAAAGCTTGCCCCTATCACAAACTGGTTCACCTTAATTCAAAAAAAACACACAGGGTAACCGACAAGTGCATCAACATCAATGAAATGGCAGTGAAACCCTGGTTTGTCCTGCCTCCGGCAATGGAATGGTTCTACAGAAATAAAAATCCTTTTTACAACCCCCTCCCACCCTATATGGCAGGATGCAATCCCGGAAAAGATTCCAATCCTATGGCTTTGCTATATCCAAGAATTGAAAAAGCAATAATTCATATTCCCAGAGACCTGGATGGTGATACAACCGAAGCAATATTTGAAGTGGCACACCGAAACGATAATACTACCATATACTGGCATTTGAACGACAAGTACGTGGGATCAACACGGTCATTCCATAAAATGTCTCTGCAACCTGAAGAAGGTAACCATACCCTTACACTGGTAGATGAAAAAGGTAATATGCTTGAAACAAATTTCAGGATCATAGGTAAATAAAGCTCTTTGATTTTTTAAATTAAAATTTAGCAGTGTCGGTAATGTTTGTCTATTACCCGTCACTGTATAAAATATTCATAAATACTTAAAATAATAATATTTAATATTAATAAAAAAACACAATTATGAAACGGAAAAAATTGATTTTTTTACTGGCAGCGGTTTTATTACTTCTTGGTGGAGCAGCAATAATTTACAAATATGCATCAGGCCCACGCATAACTCCTTCAACCAAGGATTTTAGCGATTATATAACTGCTTATACATCAGGTGTAATTTCTACCAGGCAACCCATACTTGTAGTCTTTTCATCACCTGTTGTTGACTCCGAAGCTATCGGAACAGAGGCAGATTCAAAATTATTTCGAATAAGGCCATCTGTAAAAGGTTCGTTAACATGGTACAGCGAGAACACCCTTGAGTTCAGTCCTGACACTCCTCTTTCAAGCGATAGCGAATACCTGGTAAGCATATCTGTGGATGAGCTGTTCGATGAAATACCCAGGGAATATCACACATTCACTTTCCAGGTAAAAACCATTAAGCAAGCTATGGAAGTAAATATTGCAGGCCTGGAATTTTACGAGGATGCTGCACGTGAAGACCGGAGGTTTGGAGGCAAAATATTCACTGCGGATTATGCAGACCCCGAAAAAATTAAAGAAACGCTAAAAGCACAACAAAAAAACAAAGACCTTGAAATAACCTGGATAAGCTCCCATGATGCACGAACCCATAATTTCTGGATTGAAGGTGTTATTCAAAAAGATGAAGCAGGGAAGATAATCCTTTCTGTTAACGGAAAACCAATTGAAGCCGATTATTCGGAAAAAATAGAGGCAGAGGTACCCCCAAAAGGAGTGTTCAGAATACTTTCACACCATGTAGTACAAACACCCGAACAATACCTTGAGATAAGATTTTCGGAACGTATTGACCCATCACAAAATCTGCATGGCCTTATCAGATCAGCTGAAATATCAAATGTAAGAATTATTGTCGAAGGAAATTTGGTAAGAGTATATCCTTATACTAGATTAACGGGCGAGTACTATTTCGAGATCTCAGAAGGTATTCGCACTATACAAAGGCAACGATTGGGAGAAAGCTCTGAAATCCTGGTCACTTTTGAAGTTATAAAGCCCCAGGTCCGGCTTGTGGGGCAAGGTAATATCCTGCCCTCATCTGAAGGGCTTCTTTTCCCTTTTCAAGCCGTAAACCTGAGAGCTGTTGATGTAACCATTGTCAGGATATTTGAAAAGAACATAGCACAATTCCTCCAGATCAATACCCTAGCAGGACAATCGGAGCTTCGGAGGGTAGGCAGAATGATGTTAAAGAAAACTATTCTGCTCGATCAGGTAGGAAATGTTAATTATAATACCTGGAACACTTACCATCTTGACCTGGCAGAGCTCATTAAAACCAAGCCTGGAGCAATATACCAGGTAACCATAAACTTCCGCAAGGAATATTCAACATATAGCTGCAATGGTGAAGCCGAATTACACCCGATAGAAATTATAGAGGAGCGGTATGACCCTAATGATGACATTGCCAGGGCATATTTTTATTACGATGACTATCCTTACGACTATTATAACTGGAGCGAACGCGACAACCCGTGCAATGTATCATATTACCGAAATAAAGCCGTTAGCCGCAATGTGCTTGCCTCCGACCTTGGTATGATTGCCAAAACAGGATCTGATGGCTCATTAATGATTGCTGTTGCAGACCTTAACACAACACAACCCGCAGGAGCCATTAACATTGATATTATCAACTATCAACAACAGGCAATTGCATCAGGTACAACCAACAATAATGGATTGGCAACCATCAATCTTAAAGAGCATGAAAAGCCGTTTCTGGCAATAGCCAAAAGTGGAAAACAGCGGGGATACCTTAAGCTTAATCAGGGTTCTGCCCTGTCGTTAAGCGCTTTTGATGTTTCGGGCGTCACGGTGCAAAAAGGTCTTAAGGGATTTATGTATGGTGAAAGAGGCGTATGGCGGCCCGGCGATACATTGTTCATATCTTTTATTCTTGAAGATAAGTTGAAAACCCTCCCGCAAAACCACCCTGTCACCTTTGAATTAACCGACCCGCGGGGCCAGCCAGTATTTCGTACAACTGCCACCAAATCAACAGGAGGAATATATGCTTTCCCTGTTGTTACCGACAGGGATGCCCCAACAGGCAATTACACTGCACGGGTTAGAGTCGGTGGCGTAACATTTTCCGAAATATTCAAAGTAGAGACTGTTATGCCCAACAGGTTAAAAATCAACCTGAATATTGATGACGAAGCCTTACATTACAAAAAAGCCACGACCGCACATCTCGTGTCGGAGTGGTTGCATGGTGCACCCGCACGCAACCTGAGAGTTAAGGTTGATGCTATTCTTTCGCAGACTAAAACCTCGTTTGAGCAATACCCGGATTACACTTTTGATGATCCCGCCAGAACATTCCATGCCGAAGAGCAAACAATATTTGAAGGCAGACTTAACGAAAAGGGCGAAGTGACCTTTTCGCCCGATATCAGTGTTAAGTCATTGGCGCCGGGAAAACTGAATGCACACTTTACAGTACGTGTATTTGAAGAAGGAGGAGCATTTAGCATTGACAGATTCACCATACCTTATTATCCCTACCGGAATTTTGTCGGAATTCAGTTGCCCGAATCGCAGACCCGGCGAGACGCCTACCTTACCGATACCACATACACGGTAAACCTGGTATCTGTCAGTTCTGAAGGCACACCTGTTCCCCGGCAAACACTGAATGTAGAGGTTTATAAAATTGACTGGCGCTGGTGGTGGGAACGCGGCAGCGAAGACCTGTCAAATTACATTTCAAGCTCCTATCATCAACCCATTCATAAAAAAACCGTAACTACCAATGAAAGAGGAATCGGAACTTACAACCTCCGAATAGATCATCCCGAATGGGGGCGTTTCCTTATTCGCGTGGTTGACTCCAATGGCGGGCACGCTGCCGGGATCATCGCATATTTCGACTGGCCGAGTTGGATATCACGCGACAGAAGAGTTGCGCCTGAAGCCGCAAGTATGCTGACTTTTGCCTCAGACAAGGAAAACTATAACGTGGGAGAAACGGTAAATGTCACAATACCCAGCCCTGATGAAGGAAAAATATTTCTAACTATTGAAAATGGAATAAAGGTATTACAAAACCATTGGATTGATGCCAAAGCCGGAGAAACCCATTTTTCTTTCACAGCTTCAGAAGATATGACGCCCAATGTTTATATCAATGCAATGCTGCTTCAACCGCATGCTCAAACCGCCAATGACCTGCCAATAAGAATGTACGGTATAGTACCTGTAAACGTGGAAGACCCCAAAACACACATTTCCCCTGTTATTGACATGCCTGATGTTCTTGAGCCGGAACAAGACGTATCAATTACCATATCTGAAAAAAACGGCAACCCAATGGCTTATACGCTTGCTGTTGTAGATGATGGATTGCTTGATCTAACAAGGTTTCGGACTCCGGATTCATGGGGTTATTTTTATGCACGTGAAGCGTTGGGTGTCAAAACATGGGATTTGTACGATATGGTTTTAGGTGCGTCTGCCGGTCAGATGCAACGCATAATATCAATCGGCGGCGATGAAGAGGTTGTAGAAGAAGGCGAAAAATCTGCCAACCGCTTCAAACCGGTAGTCAGATATTTCGGTCCTTATGAGTTAGGCAGAAGAAGCAAAGGAAACATAAATTTCACCATGCCCAACTATGTAGGTTCAGTAAGAGTTATGGTAGTAGCAGCCAAAGATGGTGCCTACGGCTCAACCGACAAGACGGTCCCTGTTCGTAAACCGCTTATGGTACTGGGAACTTTACCCCGTGTACTCGGACCCGAAGAAGACGTCGTACTGCCCGTTGCAGTCTTTGCTATGGAAGAAAACATCAAAAATATCAGGGTAAGGATCGAGACCAACCATATGCTTGATGTTAAGGGCAGCAAAGAACAAACCATCAGGTTCAGCGATGTTGGTGAACAGATGGTACGTTTCAACCTGGGTGCCGCCTCGCAATTAGGCGTTGGAAAAGTCAGGATCATTGCCGAAAGCGGCAGGGAAAAGGCCACACACGATATTGAGCTGGATATACGTAATCCTAATCCCCCGATGACATACTCACAGGAAACCGTTCTTCAATCCGGAGAAATTTGGAACACATCGTATGAAGCTTTTGGTATGAAAGGAACTAACACAGCTACAATAGAATTAAGCACCCTTCCTCCGATAAATCTGGATAAACGCCTTAAATTTCTTTTGGGTTATCCGCACGGATGCTTGGAACAAGTGGTATCAAAAGCTTTTCCACAATTGTTCATCAGTAAGCTGGCCGATGTTGATGACAATGTCAGGAAAAGTGCTGAGGAGAATGTGCGTCACGCTTTAAGCAGGATGCGTAATTTCCGCACCTCTGACGGTGGTTTTTCTTTATGGCCGGGAGGGGCATATCCTGATAGCTGGTCAAGTATATATGCCGGTCATTTCATGCTTGAGGCACAAAGGTTAGGTTACTCTGTTCCCGCGGGAATTCTTGACGGATGGAAACGAAGCACTGAAAGGGCGGCACGGGGCTGGTCGCCAACTCACCAACGCGGGTATCGCAATAACGATTTGATACAAGCCTACCGTCTTTACACGCTGGCGCTGGCAAAATCACCGGAAATGGGTGCGATGAACCGTCTGCGTGAAATTACAAACCTTTCGGTAGCAGCAAAATGGCGGCTCGCAGCAGCGTACGTACTTGCAGGCAACCCTGAAGCAGCCCGCTCGCTGGTTAGCGGCATACCGCTAACAGTAAACAGATACCGCGAACAAAGCTATACCTATGGCTCCAATATTCGGGATAAAGCAATGATCGTTGAAACTCTTGTCCTGATGAACGATCTTGAAAAAGCGATGCCACTGCTGAACGAACTCTCGGAACAGCTTAGCTCCGATGCATGGATGAGCACACAAGAAACTTCATTCAGCCTGCTTGCATTTTCAAAATTTGCAGAAAAAAGTAAAACGTCCGAAGGTATTGATGCAAACATCGGAATACATGGCAAAAGCGCGGAAAGAACCAAATCCCGCTTATCAATCCTTCAGCACACATTTGAACCGGTACAGTCAGGCGCAGAAAGGGTATATATTAAAAATAACGGCGAAGGTATACTTTACGCAAGGATTATAACACACGGAATCCCGGTTGCAGGAAGAGAATTTGCACAGAGCAACAATCTGCGGTTGAACGTAAACTATTACCTTATGGATGGCTCTCCCGTGTCGCCCGGCAGAATGACACAAGGCACCGATTTTTATGCCGATGTCAGGATTCATAACCCCGGAACCAGGGGCAACCTTGAGCAACTGATACTATCGTTCATAGTACCATCGGGTTGGGAAATCCGAACCAGCAGGCTCGACGAAGGAGAACAGTCATTGCGTTCATCACCCTGCGATTACCAGGATATTCGCGACGACCGGGTTTATACTTACTTCAACCTGACACAAGGCAGTACAAAATCATTTAAAATCCGGTTCAACGCGGCTTATGAAGGCCGCTTTTATATGCCCGGAATAGCCTGTGAAGCTATGTATGATAACTCCATTAATGCCAGAAATGAAGGAAACTGGATTGAAGTCAAGCTGCCTTAGCTCAGATTTCTTCTTATATTCAAATATCCGTTGAATTGGAATTTTTCGTTTTGCCTGTTAAAAAATATGACGGACAATGCAATAAATTTTAATTTTACACAATAATTAATTTTGAATAAAATTTTAGTTTGTTAAAGAACGAGTATTCGTTTTTTGAAAGATATGCCCAAATTCAAAAAAATTATAAATTTGAAGCCCGATATCCTTATAAGCGCAAAATAATGAACAAGATCAATGTTATCATTTTAGATGACCACCGGCTTGTTACCGATTGTATAAACGTGCTTCTGGAAGGTTTAAAAGAAATAGAAGTCATAGGTGTTGCGCAAAGTGGTATGAAAACTTTAAAGCTTCTAAAAAAAAAGATCCCCCATGTATTGCTTTTGGATATAAGTATGCCCGGAATGACCGGCATCGAAGTAACTAAAATAGTAAAAAACAATTATCCCGATATCAAAGTGCTGATATTGTCAATGCATTCTGATTATGACAATATTTCAGATTCTATTGATGCCGGGGCCGATGGTTATATACCAAAAGATATTACGGCAGAAGAACTGATTGATGCTATTTTAACTGTTAATGACGGCAAAAATTATTTTCATACCTCAATAAGTAATGAAATAATAAAAAATTATGCAACCAAACGGAAAAAAGTCTCAACCTTACTGCCCCAGCTTACGAAACGTGAGCTGGAAGTGCTTGAATTATTTGCCGAAGGATACAAAAACAATGAAATAGCAAAAAAATTATTTTTGAGTGTCCGTACTATAGAGACACATAAAAATCATATCCTCAAGAAAACCAAAATGAAAAACAGTGTAGAGCTTATAAAGTTTGCCATAAAAAACAATATAATTGAGTTGTAGTTTTCATAAGGATTTACAAATTCCAAATCTCAGTATCCGGAAGTTTTTATCCAAATTGTATGCAAAAAAAAGAGTTACGCATTATTGTTTACGTAACTCTTTGATTCTGTAGTGGGCGATGACAGATTCGAACTGCCGACCTCCTGCTTGTAAGGCAGGCGCTCTAAACCAGCTGAGCTAATCGCCCGTAGCTTTTAAATTAGGTATGCAAATATACGCGTTTTTTTTCTATTATTCGTATGATTTTTAAAAATCAATTTTATATTTGCCTTTCAACTCAATATCATAAACGGCTTAATGTTTTTTGAATAATATGGAAAAATCAAATATTAATACTCCCGGAAAAGAAATTCAGGATATTATAAAGTATTGGTCATAATAAAAATCCTTACGCTCTATGTATAAAACTCCTTTTCAGGTTACTATCCTTGGCAGTTCGGGGGCTATGCCAACATCAAAAAGGCATACTTCGGCACAATTGCTAAAGCATGGCAACAAACTTTTTTTGCTTGATTGTTCTGAAGGAACTCAAATACAGCTGCGTCGGATGAAAATTCCGCTGATGAAAATAAACCATATTTTCATCAGCCACTTTCATGGCGATCATTACCTTGGTCTGCCCGGATTACTGTTTACAATGCATTTGCTTGGGCGCACCAACGAACTCAATATCTATTCGCCTCCGGGATTAAAGAAAATAATTAAAACCCATTTCGATATATGTAACCTGGAAACATCCTACAAAATTATATTCCACGAAATAGACAAAGACAGGCAAACGATCTATGAAGATACAACACTATTAGTAGATTCTATCTCAATGTTGCACAGTATTCCGACATACGGATTTCTTTTCAGAGAAAAACCTTTGAAAAGAAATATTAAAAAAGGCCACATAGATAAATATAATATACCTGTTAATCAAATTCTTAAAATAAAAGCCGGTGGTTCTTATACAACTCCAAACGGTAAAGTCCTGTCTAATGAAGAACTCACCATTGCACCACCTCCACCGAGAACTTATGCATTTTGCTCCGATACCGGCTATACCGAAAGTTTTACCGGCCAGATAGAAGGGGCCGATACGCTGTATCATGAAGCTACTTTCATGAAAGAATTTTCCGAACTGGCTAGCAAAAAGTTTCATTCAACCACTACGGAAGCTGCCACGCTAGCATTGAAAGCCAAAGTAAAAAAACTTATCATAGGACATTATTCGGCACGTTATGATGATTCTGAACTCAAATCATACCTGGATGAAGCCAAAGCCGTTTTCACTGATACATACATTGCAGAAGAAGGAAAAAGATTTGATATAGGTTAAAAAAATGTATCGAATTATGAATTTATACGAATACAAGAATTACGAATTTAAAACAGGCTGTTAATATTATCATAACAGCCTGTTTTTTTTATTAACTAAATATTTATTATAAACACTATTTTTTCTTAGGATTAGCCTTGGTTTTATTATTAATTCTCCTTACCATCAGATCATAAGCAACCGGTGTGGCATTAAACAAAGAGGAATAAGTACCTATTGCAACGCCAAGCATTAAAGCAAAGGCAAATCCTCTTATCACTTCACCGCCAAACAGGAATATTATCAGCAACACTGCTATTGTTGTACCTGAGGTATTGAAAGTCCTTGATAATACGCTGTTCAGTGCTCCATTAATATTGGTTTTCAGGTCGCGCTTAGGATACAGGTTTGTATATTCACGTATTCTGTCGAAGATTATTACGGTATCGTTAATTGAATAGCCAATAATTGTAAGTATGGCAGCGATAAATGCCTGGTCAATTTCCATGCTGAAAGGCACGACATTATACAGAAGCGAGTATATTGACACTACGATAATAGAATCATGGAACAGTGTAACCATACCTCCTACGCCATACTGCCATCTTTTGAATCTTACTGCAATATAAAAGAAAATAACCACCAATGCTATTCCGACGGCCCATATTGCGGCATCTCTTATATCCCTTGCCACGGCAGGTCCTACCTTTTGCGAACTAAGCACACCAAGTATCTTGTCATCATCATCCGATGTAAATTCTTCAAAAGTCATCGGGACATCATAAAAGCCTTCAACACCCTCAAATATAGCCCTGTAAGCTAAAGAGTCGGCTTGTGGTGAATCATCATCAATGAGAAAGTTGGTTGTTATTTTAATCTGGGTAGCAGGGCCGAACGTTTTTACCTCGGGCGCATCATCAAGAACTGTCATCAACGAATTTCGCAAATCAGCCGTATTAATATCCCGGTCGAAGCGAACTACATATGAACGTCCACCGGAAAAATCAACTCCGTAACTCAAACCCCGGGCAAATAACGATCCTATACCTAAAATAATGACCAATGACGAAATAATATAAAAACGTTTACGAACACCGATAAAATCAAAATTTACTTTTGTCAGTACATCCCTGGTTATCTTGTTATCAAACCTGATTTTAACATTATGGTCAAGCCAATAGGTAAATAATAATCTTGCAAGGAATATGGCGGTAAACAATGAACAAATAATACCTATTATCAACGTGGTAGCAAATCCCTGCACCGGGCCTGAGCCGAAAATATAAAGTACTATACCGGTCAGAAGTGTAGTAACGTTGCCATCTACGATAGCCGAATAAGCATTTTTATAGCCATCGCTTATAGCGAGTCTTTGTCCTTTACCTGCTCTGAGCTCTTCGAGAATACGTTCGTAAATAATCACATTGGCATCAACCGCCATACCCAGGGTCAGTACTATACCGGCAATCCCGGGAAGTGTTAAGGCAGCCCCGAGTGAAGCAAGTACTCCGAACAAAAAGAACATATTGGTCAACAATGCCAGGTCAGACACCAATCCTGCCCGGCTATAATAAAATGCCATGTAGATAAGCACTATAACAAAAGCTATTACAAATGATGTTAATCCGCTTGCAATTGCTTCCCTTCCCAATGACGGGCCAACGACAGCTTCTTCTACTATCCTTGCGGATGCGGGTAATGAACCGGCCCGCAGTATATTAGCCAGGTCCATTGCTTCCTGCAAGGTGAAATTTCCTGTAATTGATGAACGCCCACCGGGTATCTCAGCATGAACACGCGGAAATGAATAAACATAATCATCAAGTACAATGGCTATTGATCTGCCAATGTTATCGGCAGTAAGCCTTCGCCAGGTTCTGGCACCTTCCCTGTTCATTGACATTGAAATTTCAGGATTTCCATACTGATCATAATCCTGTCGTGCATCTGTAATAACATCACCATCAAGTGGAGCTGAGCCATCACGCGTTGTTTCTTTAATTGCTATAAGCTGTCTCAAATTTTCATCATGCATCGCGGGATGTACATCCCAATATAACCTCAAGTCTCTTGGTAATATAGCCTGAATTTCATCGCGGCTCAGCATATAATTAATTTTTGCTGTATCCTGAACGGCAGCATAACCTACCACCGGACCTTGGCCCGGAAACATATTGCCACTCTCATCGGGAATAAAGGCAGGATGTAAATATGCAAATAATGGATTTTCTTCTGCAAAATCATCGAACATTTCATCATCTTCAGGGGTTAAGTCGCCTGTTAAAAGGTCAAGCAGGTCAGCTTCTTCGGGAGCATCGGCAACCTCCTCATCAACTTCTGCCAACAAATCATCTATTGCATCTTCAGGCTCCTCTTCTTCAGGAGTTCTTGTTTCCGGTTCTGTATCAGCTCCTACCGGCAATACATCCGGTTCTTCTGCTTCAACTTCTTCAACAACCTCATGTACATCAACATCACGCAAACGTTCATTGGCTTCTATAAAGTAATTATATATTTCACTAAACTCATATGTTTCCCAAAACTCCAACCTTGCAGTACCTTGCAATAAACTTCTTACCCTATCAGGCTCTTTTATACCTGGCAACTCAATAAGTATTCTTCCGGTTGCCGCCAATCGCTGTATGTTGGGTTGTGCAACGCCAAATCGGTCAATACGTGTACGTAAAATATTAAAAGACCTGTCAACTGCATCTTCAACTTCGCGTCTCATTACTCTTAACACTTCTTCATTGGTAGAATTGTAGCTTATATGATCGCGCAATTGTTCAGTACTGAATATTGCTGCAAGACGGGCATTAGGATCAACCTCTTCAAAAGCCTTACCAAAAAGTGTTATGTAGTCTTCACGGCTGACACGCTGCATTTCGTTTGCACGGTCAATAGCTTCTAAAAATGTAGGATCACTACTGTTGCCGGATAAAGCACGAATAATTTCAGGTACCGAAACCTCAAGCGTAACGTTCATACCCCCCCGCAAATCAAGACCCAGATTCAACTCACGCTCCTTACATTCTCGATAAGTATATTGCCTGATCAAAATATTATACACATTCTCACTCATCATTGAGTCAAGATAATATCTTTCTTCAACCCTTGCCAGTGAGTCTAAAATAATATCAGTCAATATCTCATCGCCTTTTGCTAACTCCTCGGCTTTTGCAACCACACTGCTCCTGTATGCATATTGCTTTGCATCGCGCTCAACTTTATTTGCAAAATATGTAAATGATAATTGATAAAGGCATACCACAGCAAATGCTATGGCAAAAAATTTTATCAGACCCTTGCTCTGCATGTTTTTTACTCTTTTTGGATTGTTTTTAAATTAGTGTGCAAAGATAGAACAACCTTTTTAAATAACAATCAATATATAGAATTTATTTTGTAAAGTATTATCGAATTACTAATTTGTAGGAATATACAAATTACGAATACTGATAACCGATTATTTTATTCTAAAATCAGAAATCCATTTTTATAGTCAATCATAGCATTACAAGCTTTTAACACATCTCCTCCAAGGACGCCATCAATCTTTGGCAGATCAAAAACCGCATAAGACTGATTTATCACTTTCAGATCAAACAAAACTACAATATGGTCTTTGATTTTTGTTTCACCCAATTCGATTAATGATATAGGGGCAAGATAAGTCTCTATATCTCCGGCTCCGATGCCGGAAAAAAATTTGTTGTTCTTCCTCAGCTTCGCTCCCGGCTCATAATAGTTTATTCTTTTTACATCTAAAACTGTTCTTGAGGCACCCGTATCAATAAGCAGGTTTGCTTTAAGCCCGTTAACCAAGCTTTGTATCATTAGATGGATGCCTTCATTATCAATTGACAAGTAATTCAGCGGAATTTTAGTACCCATCAAGCCGTTATTGTTAAAAAAAGGGGCTCTAAAAGCCCCTTATAATTTTTGCTGCCAAACAATTAATTAAGCTTATGTCCATAACTGATAATTTCCTTACCTCTGCGAATTGCTTCTTCATTAAGAGGTATAAGATCATGATATCTTTCGGGCAAAACCTTTTCGAGTCCTTTGATGACATTTTCAATTTCAAGGATAGGTTTTACTTTCAGGAAACCACCAATTACTATCATGTTAAAAATCTTGGTATTTTTCATTTTTATAGACTCGTCATAAGCCGCTATTTGACAGATGTTTATATCATCCCGTTTTGGTTTTCGGGTAATGCCATTAATTTCATATATCAACATGCCTCCCGGCTTAATACCATCTTCAAACTTGTCCATTGACGGTTGATTCAACACTATTGCTGTGTCATAGGTGTTTAGTATGGGAGAGCTGATCTTTTCATCACTTATAATAGCAGTACAGTTGGCGGTACCGCCACGCATTTCCGGCCCATACGAGGGAAACCAGCTAACTTCTTTATTTTGCATAACTCCGCCGTAGCAAAGTATCTGACCCATTGAAAGTACTCCTTGTCCTCCGAATCCGGCTATAACAATTTCTTCATTCATAATTATTTTTTTTTGTTTTTCGGTAACCGGTCACTGGGATCCGTTACTCGTTACCCGTTACTCGTTACCCGTTACTCGTTACCCGTTACTCGTTACCCGTTACTCGTTACCCGTTACCCGTTACCCGTTACTATTTTTTAATTTGCAACAATGCTTAATATCACGAATATTTATCCAGAATATGGGATAATTTTATTTTGGAACTTTAATATCACCTAAAGGATAAAAAGGAAACATATTTTCTTCCATCCATTTATTAGATTCAAGCGGTGTCATTTTCCAGTTCGACGGGCAGTTGGAAACCACTTCGATTAAACATGTACCTTTTTTTTCTTTTTGATATTCGAGGGCTTTTTTAAAAGCTCTTTTTATTTTTCGAGCATTTGCAGGCGTATGAACACTATGACGTGAAACATAATAGGTGCCGGGCAAATTTGCTACTAGTTCTGATATTTTCAGCGGATTGCCCATGGTTTTCACATCCCTGCCTCTTGGTGAAGTTGTACTTTTCATGTTTTCCAGGGTAGTAGGTGCCATTTGTCCGCCTGTCATACCATAAATACCATTATTAATAAAAACTATAAGAAAATTTTCACCTCTGTTGCATGCATGAATTGTTTCAGACGTGCCGATTGCAGCCAGGTCACCGTCACCCTGATATGTAAAAACATATTTTTCGGGTAAAACTCTTTTTATTCCTGTTGCCACAGCCGGTGCTCTTCCATGCGCGGCTTCAGTCATGTCAACATCAAAATAATAATAAGCCAACACAGAACATCCAACAGGAGCAATACCGATAGTTTCACCCTGTATGCCCAATTCGTCTATAGCTTCAGCCAACATACGGTGTGTAGTGCTATGTCCGCATCCCGGGCAATAATGCAGGACACGGTCGGTCATTACTTTGGTCTTTTCGTAAACCAGATTTTCGGGTTTTATTAAATTTTCAGCCATTATCAACCTCCAATAAATTTTTGTTCAAATGCATTAAGAATCTCATCAGGTGAAGGTATCATACCTCCAAACCTTCCGTAATGTTCAACCGGTATTTTTCCGCTTACAGCCAGCCTGACATCTTCCACCATCTGACCGGTATTCATTTCTACTGTAAGTATTCCTTTAACCTGTCCGGTAACTTTTTTTATAATTTCAACGGGAAAAGGATATAGTGTTTGCGGCCTGATCTGTCCCACTTTATATCCTTTCTTTCGGGCCATTTCCATAGCTTTTTGTGTAATTCTTCCACAAGACCCATATGCAACAAACAGGTATTCAGCATCTTCAATATCATATGTTTTATACATAACTTCATTTTTTTCAACTTCGCGATATTTTGCCTGTAAGCGCAAATTAACTTTTTCCTGTTCTTCGGGTTGCAGTTGCAATGAAGTAATTATCACATGGTCTTTCCCCGGTTTTTTACCAATCGTTGCCCAATCATATTCTTTATCCGAGCGTGGTATTTGTTCAAACAATTCGACTTTTTCCATCATCTGCCCTATGATACCGTCAGAAAGTATCATAACGGGGTTTCGATATTTAAAAGCAAGCTCAAATGCAAGTTTGACATAATCAACTGTTTCCTGTACAGTTGCAGGAGCCAAGACTATTAACTTATAGTCGCCATGTCCACCACCTTTTACTGCCTGAAAATAATCGGATTGTGACGGTTGAATAGTGCCAAGCCCCGGTCCGCCACGTGTAATATTTACTACTACGCAAGGCAGTTCTGCCCCGGCTATATAAGATAAACCTTCCTGTTTCAAGCTAATACCCGGGCTCGATGAAGAAGTGATCGCCTTTTTGCCGCAACCTGCAGCACCATATACCATGTTTATGGCAGCAATCTCGCTTTCAGCCTGCAATATAACCATCCCTGTCTTTTCCTCGGGATTTTCAGCCATAAAATATTCGATAATTTCCGATTGCGGTGTTATAGGATAACCGAAATACGCATCAGCACCCGCTCGAATAGCCGCTTCAGCCAAAGCTTCATTTCCTTTCATTAATCTTAGTTCTTTCATACTGATAACTTATTTTTTATCAATCTATTAACAAATTATTTTTCCCTGTAAACAGTTATAACTGCATCGGGGCACACAACAGCACAATTGGTACACCCGGTACACTCAGAATTAACTTTTACAGCATAACGATAGCCTTTAGAGTTTACTTCATCACTCATAGCTAAAACACTTTGCGGACATGTTGATATGCAAATCTCACAACCTTTGCATCGTTCCGTTTGAATAACAACATCACCTTTTTTTGCCATTTGATATCTAAATTATTTTAATTTTTAAAAACTATTTCTTTAATATTTATTGTTGCAGGCAAAGCTATAATTATTTATTTAAAGCATGATGCTAAAATAAAAATATTTTTGAAATTGCTTTTTTTTAGCAAACATAACAATATTTACGTACTTTTTCTATTATAATGATTAAACAAAAATTACATAATATATTTTTATTGTTATTTTAAAACAAATTATGCCATATTTTTTACCTTTGTATTAATTAATTGAAAATTCATATGAATAAATTATCATTTCGGCTATTTCTGTTTAAAATCTTTTATTTAATAAATATTCTTGTAAAAAAATCCGGTCAACGTGCCAAGAAGAAAATTATGAACAAATGAAACCTAA
>PWZB01000072.1 GCA_003567625.1 Bacteroidales bacterium
ACCGGCTGTGGACTGCTGGCCGCAGACTGCCTGCTATCTATCTGAACCTGTTCCTTTGCTTTCTCAGTTCTTCTTCAGCTTCGGGATCTTCAGGGTTTTCACGATAGTTTTTATAAGCTTCTACAAATTCAGGATGGTCGCGAAACAAAATTTCAGCGCGTCTTTCAACAGGTGTCAGCAACAGGAACAGGCAAATGATCCCATATATTGCCGAACGAATATAAAATTGAAATAAATATTGTTTGTCAACTTTGTAATATTTATCATAAATAACCGAGAAAGTTAAAGACAAAAAGATAATGAAAAAAGAAAGGCCTAACATCAGGTTCATTTTGGAATAAAAGAAAACAGCGAACATTATTGATATGACTGTAAAAGAATATACTACACCCATAATAATGCTGCTTGAAATGTTGAAAATATTGAATTTATGGCGGTCCGGCTTTGAAAATAGCTGGTCGTGGGTTATATTATTAAAGAGGAAAAATCCAAACCATAAGTAATATATTGAAAGCAGAACCAGCATCACCATAAGAGAAGCGTTGAAAAAAGTTCCGAAAATCAGTCGTAAAACAATCAATATCCCGGCGATAATTATACCTATTATCTCTATTCTTTTCATTGTTTATTATTGGTAACGGGTGACGAGTAGCGGGCAAAATTCATAGATACCGGTCATTCGTTTTTTATAATAAAATTATACTTTCTATTATGTTAAGCCATTGCAAAGGTTGCATAATTAAAGCAATTGTGCAAATATTTTATGAAAAAAACGGGTTTTCAAACATTCACTCAACTATGATTCAATAATATTAACTTCGGGTTCAAGTTTAATCCCGAATTTATCATAAACACTTTTACTTATCCTGTTTGCCAAACCTAACACTTCCTCTCCTTTGGCGTTTCCATGATTAACAATTATGAGAGCCTGCTTGTCATAAACCCCAACATCGCCTTTTCGGCAGCCTTTCCATCCTGCCTGTTCAATAAGCCAGCCGGCAGAGATTTTTATATAGTCCTTTGTATAATTATAGGCTGGAATATTTTGGAATTTATTTCTGATTTTTTCGAATTTTTGCTTGGTAACAACAGGGTTTTTAAAGAAGCTTCCAGCATTGCCGAGATTTTCAGGGTCGGGCAATTTGCTTTTTCTTATTTGGATCACTGCCCGGCGTATATCATCAATAGCAGGAGATGTAATTTTGTTTCTTGTTAAATATTCATCCAGTTCATTGTAGCTTCTTCTTATTTTGGGATGCAGATCCAGTTTAAAGATTATTGAACATATCACATATTTGTCTTTAAGCTCTGTTTTAAAAATACTATTCCTGTACCCAAAATTGCATTCTTTTTTTTTGAATCGTTTTATTGTACCTGTTTCTATATTTATGGCCTCAAGGCTGTGAAAATGTTCTTTAAGCTCAACACCATAAGCCCCGATGTTTTGTATAGGGCTGGCGCCGGCATTTCCGGGTATCAATGACAGGTTTTCCAGCCCGCCCCAATTGTTTTCAACACAAAAACCGACAAAACTATCCCATTCTTCACCGGCATTAACCCTGATGTAAACATGTTCAGCAGTTTTATATAATACCTGCATGGTTTTGAATGAGATCTTGATTATAGTTCCATTAAAATCGTTTGAAAACAAAACATTACTTCCGCCTCCAAGCAATAACCAAGAATCGCCTGTTTTATAAACATTTTCAAAAGCCTCACTCAACTCATAGATGTCTTGAATAATAAGCATTTGCTTTGCTTTAACATCAATACCGAATGTGTTGTATGGCTTAAGCGAAATATTTTGTAACTTTTTCAATGGCAATCAAGATATAATAATTAAAAAAATCTCGTTTGCGACAACAAAAAAACGTAATCCAATCAACGGATTACGCTGCAAAAGTAAGTTAATTTTATTTATATACAGGCATAAAAACTTTACAACCCTGCATCGTTTGCTTTCACCCCTTGCGGGGCAAACCCGTCAACCCATTAATCTATCAACCTGTCAACCCATCAACCTAATATGGTGTCATGTGGTCAGAATAATATCCTTTTCCTCAATGACTTTTCTAAGATTAATAAGAGCGTAACGCATTCGTCCCAGGGCTGTATTTATACTGACATCGGTTTGCTCGGCAATATCTTTAAAGCTCATATTGCGGTAATGGCGCATTACAAGCACTTTTTTCTGCTCTTCCGGAAGATATTCAATCAGCTTTTTTATATCAGAATGTATCTGGTTAACCACCATTTTATCTTCCACCGTATTTTCAAACATGTTCAATGTTTCGAAAATGTCATACTCTTCACTGTTTTCATGAACAGGCATACGCTTTGACTTCCTGAAATAATCTATTACCAGGTTATGTGCTATACGCATTACCCAAGGCAAAAACTTGCCTTCCTCATTGTAGGCACCACTACGCAAAGTGTTAATTACCTTAATGAAAGTGTCCTGAAAAATATCTTCGGCAAGATGTTTGTTTTTAACAATGATCAAGATATAAGAAAAAATCTTTCTTTGATGTTTCTTGATCAGTTTTTCCAAAGAATCATGATTACCTTCTATAAACTGTCGAATTAACTCCTGATCGTTAATAACATGGTCATTCATAAATGGCCTCCTTAGTTGTTGAACAAGAGTAATGGTTTTATCCTATAGGCAACCTCCGTTTTTTAGTTAATAGATCAGTTTAAAGATGTTTATTTGTTATTTATGAACTTTTGACAACATTTCAAAGCCCAAAGGTAAAAAACTTTTTTATTTATAACAAATTATGTGCCATTGTCAGCAAAATTTTTAACAATTTTTAGATAATTTAAAGAATCAATTATTGTACAAAAATAACATTTTGTGTAAAACCAAGCAATGTAACAGGAAATAATTGATTATTATGAAATCTTTTGTGCTGAAAATTTCAAATTTCAGGCAAGTTAAAAAATATAGTACATTAATTATAAAACGGATTTTTATATTTTTATGCATTGGCCTTAAAGAGGCGGTATATAACGGTTCAATACCTTATGTTTTTTGAGAAGAAAAAAAATCACTTGCTCCGGGAAATATTTTTTTGTTTGTTAAGCGAAAAGAAATAAAATTATTAACATTTAATATTTATGCGAAAAAAAACATGGATGTTATAAAATCATATTGAATGGCTTACATATATTTGCATCTCAAATTTGGATTATCATGGGGTTGAGTTTTCTGAAGAGTTTAAATGCAGAGGAACGCAGGACATTAAAACTTCACCTGGCATATTCTTTCATAGAGGGTATCCTGGCAGGTGTTATTGTTTTAAATGAGTTTGTTTTCATAAAAAGCTTGCAAGGTACAGGCTATCAGTTGAGTGTTCTTTTTCAGTTCAGCATGATGGCATTCCTGCTTCTTGCGCTTTTCAATGCTTTTACGGACCAAATACGCAATCGCCGGCGTATGTTACGTATTACGGCAATACTTACCCGAATACCGATGCTTTTTTTGTTTTTTTTCCCGCGTTCTTATGAATCAATTGTGGAGCAACCTATATACCACTATGTTTTTATTGCTGTTTTTTTGGTCTATTTCCTGGCTAATCCCGTCATCTTTCCAATAATCAATCTTTTGCTCAAGCAAGCTTACCGTCATGAAAATTTTGGCAGGTTATATTCATGGGGAACTATGTTAAAAAAAATAACAACCCTGGCAGTTACTTTCGGATATGGATTGTTACTGGATAAAGACCATTTTGCTTTTGTTTATGTTTTTCCCGTAATTGGTGTATTAGGCATTGTTTCTGTGTTTCTCCTTTCATTAATAGGTGACAGAGAAAATAAAATTATAACCACAAAACAATCTTACTGGAAACTGGTGAAAATGTCATTTTCAAGAATGACCGGTACTCTGACCAAAAACCGGCCTTTTTTTGATTTTCAAACAGGATTTATGTTGTACGGTTTTGGCTTTATGGCATCAGTATCGGTTATCACAATATTTTTTGACAAAGCTTTAGGGTTAAATTATACCAGTGTCGCTTTTTACAAAAACTCATACAATATCATTGCTATCATGCTTATTCCTTTGTTTGGAAAAATCATAGGCAACATTGATCCAAGAAGGTTTGCTGCCATTTCTTTTATATCGATGATGTTATATATTCTTGCACTTACGTTTACTCAATGGATACCGGTTCATTTTGAAATATTTGGCATTACTGTTTATTACACACTGATTTTCTATGTTATATTTCATTCTGTTTTTGCGGCTACCATGGCACTTTTATGGAGTATCGGTTCAGCATATTTCTGCAGGAAGGAAGAAGCAGCCCTGTATCAATCAACACATCTTTCAATGGTTGGATTGCGCTCCTTGTTTGCACCGCTGATCGGGATGTTTTTTTATCAAACCTGGGGTTTTACCGCTGCTTTTGTGATTTGCATGGTGAGCCTTCTGATCGGATCTTTATATCTTTTGTGGTCTGAGAAAAATATTAAAATAGATGCAAAACCTGATTAGTAAAATGTTTATTAAACATTTTAATTTTGAGCTACATTTTAATTTTAGTAGCATCAGTTTTTCACAATTTTATCGATTTTATATTTGACAAATAATGAATAAAAAATTGCAAACAGGATAAGAAAAACACTAAGCACTGCTGCAGGCATAGCTACAACCGGCTCATCGGCGAAAAACCTGAAAGAGACTACAGCCGCAAAAGCGGCACTCTTTATGG